>CALKXZ010000410.1 GCA_938003775.1 uncultured Granulosicoccus sp.
GGTCTTGGTCGGTTGGCACCAGGGTTCCTATCCGATTCGCTATTGCCATTGGTATGTGAAGAGCTACCTCCACCAATATTGGACTCATTGCCACCAATGCCTCCCACAGAGCCACCGGGCGTATCAGACCCAAAGTGGAACTCCACGCGAATTGATCGACCATCAAGTATCACGCTGCCTTGATCATTCTCAGCACGCAATGATGACAACTCAGCACTAGACAGTGTGCGACCCGACAGCGACTGGGCAAAAATTGCACCCTCATCACCCGTGGCATCTCCTGCCCCCATCAATGCATCAAAGTGATGCCCTGTTTCCTCGGTGAATACCTGCTCTAGCGCTACACGATTAGACAGCAACGAGCGATCCAGCATGATGGTGCCGCCATTGCTTGCATCATAAGCACCCAGAGCCCCTGCCACTAAAGCACCGGGCTCAACAAAGCGCACATTGGGCAGAGGCAGATTGTCAGACAAGGCAGCATCTACCAGAGTATCAATAGTTTGCCTGTCTGCGCGCGACCCCAGTGCAAGTTCAAGTGAATCGCGAAAACCTTGAGGGTCTAGTGCGGCCTGATTATTAAGCCGTGTTACAAGATCTTGTATCTGAGCCTGTTCATAAATATCAGTAACGCTGTAAGCATAGCTTGCCGCAAGGGTCCTGGAGCCAGTATTGGTGGCAGTCAACCGCTGGGAATCGATAACTCTATTTGCTGACTGTCCAATGTCCATCAATCACGTATATATCCTTATTGGGCTTTCACATCGCGTGCAATCCATCGGCGGAGGTGATGCTTTGAAGTCAAGGCCCAATCCTGTAAGCCGAGCTTTACCCTACGCCACCACTTTGGGAATAGATACTAGGAAAAATCCTAGTTTTTAGATGTGAAAAATTTCCATTCGGCGATAAACCAATGAATCGCAACCGGCTATCAATTGCTGATTGTTGGCGGGACAATAGTGAAACACGTAATACAACGGCTTGAGTCAGGTAAGCGGTGGGACAGCTCTCGTTTACGTGCTTGTCCGGCAACAATTATCCTGAACGGCTATGTAATCATCTACGCAACCATCCTAATGATTCAAATATCACTCAATACCTTTGTCGCATAGTCCCGTGGGATATCCGCAAGTAACTGATGAATCTTATCGTGACACATTCGAAGGTTACCTTGCTCAAAATGTTGCAGGTGAAGCAATGATGCGTCGCGTAAAACAATGCGCCGCCACTGGTGTATACAAAGTACGCGTATGGCGACTCGTCGAAGTTTACTCGCAGCGGCTACTGAATTGGGTATTTTGTCTAACGCAAACAACAATGTGGCTGCGACATCACCAATCCCATCTTTTTGAATATCATCCCCTATCCAGGTAGGCATAGCAGTTGATGGCAATGGAAAAGATATTGCCTGGGGGTGTTCCGAAAGAAATTCTTCGTCAACGATGTATGTCCGCGTTGCAAGTTTTATGGCGCTGGAAACGCTGCTAGACAAACTGTTTGGCAGCACGACGATGTACCATTGCCTCTCCAAATCGTGAATTGGACGGTACACTCGTTGCCATACTTTATTAGTTTCTTTTAACCCGAATTTTGACAATCGGTAATGACTGTTACGACCGATTCGTTCTGAGATGATCCAACCGTCCTTACTCAGCCGATGCAATGCAACACGTAATGCATCGTGTTTAATAGACAAGACTGCGAACAGTGCCTTCAATTGCGCACCGGACAAGGAATCGTGTTCTTGCGCCGCAAGGTCTCCAAACACTGTCACAACCAGAGACCATATTTTTATTTGAACATCCGGAAATAACGCTGCTAGCAGGGGTTGATCAGATCTGTTGGGCATGCCTCCTTTGTAGCAAATCCATGTTGATTTGTCAGTACGTATTTCTTAATGCCGATAAGCATTCATGGTGAGCAACTCGTACTCAGCAGCTAATTCCTCATTGGCATTAAACAATGAAACATGCCATCTCACCTCGCCGTACTCATCATTGCGCGGGGTTTTTCGCTTAACGGTCAAGCGCACCTTTATAAATTCTCCAGGCTCAATTGGCTTCATAAAACGAAGCTTGTCAAGTCCCGTGTTTGCCAATACTGGCCCTTCATTCGGTTCGACAAATAATCCAGCGGCAAAGCTCAGAAGCAAGTAGCCGTGAGCAACACGGCCTGGGAAAAACGGATTTTTCTTGGCTGCCTGTTCGTCCATATGTGCATAGAAGGTATCACCGGTAAACTTGGCGAAATGCTCAATATCTTCCAGGGTTACTTCACGTGGCGCTGTATGGATGGATTCACCTATTTGCAACTCGTGAAATGATCGCGTAAACGGATGGGCAGGACCTGTAAGCTCCTTAGAACCCGGCACCCATTGCTCACCAACTGCAGTCAGTATATCCGGGCTACCTTGAATCGCCGTACGCTGCATGTAATGAAGCACCCCTCTAACCCCACCGAGTTCTTCACCACCACCCGCTCGTCCCGGTCCACCATGCACCATATATGGCAGGGGTGAGCCATGCCCGGTACTCTCTTTTTCTGAGTCACGATTGTTAAAATACAACCTGCCATGAAAAGCGCCGGCTCCCATCACTATTTCTCGGGCCACCTCGGTGTCACGTGTGACTACTGATGCCACCAGACTACCCTGCCCACGATTAGCCAGCTCAATGGCATGTGCCACATCACGATACCCCATAATGGTTGAAACAGGCCCAAAGGCCTCCGTATCGTGCACGCGTTCAGCAGTATCTGGGCGTTGACAATGGAACAACAATGGAGACAAAAAGGCCCCTCTTTGCAGATCGACATCTGTCGCATCGAACGGGTTCATATCACCAAAAACCAGCTCAGCTTCCTCTGAGAGAATGGATGCCTTTTCCAGCACGTCAGATTTTTGGTTACTGGATACAAGCGCACCCATATGTACATCGTTACGTGTTGGATCACCAACAATAGTGTGTGATAAACGTTCAGATAACGCATCAATGACGGCATCTATATGCGGATCAGGTGCAATAATTCGGCGAATGGCCGTGCACTTCTGACCAGCTTTAGCAGTCATTTCGCGATGAGCCTCTTTGATGAAAATATTAAATTCGGCGGACTCAGGAGTAGCATCGGGTCCTAGAATCGTGGCGTTAAGGCTGTCTTGCTCTGCAACAAATTGTATTGAGTTTTTAAGAATGTGCGGACTGGAACGAAGGCTGAAAGCGGTCTGGGCCGACCCCGTGAAACCAACCGTGTCTTGACACGTTAGCAGGTCCAGCATATTGCCGATTCCACCTGAAACTAATTGTAAGGCTCCTTTAGGCAACAGCCCACTGTCGAGCATTATTTTAACAGCCAGCTCTGTCACGTAACACGTCGCTGTCGCCGGTTTAACAATTGCAGGAACCCCTGCCAAGAGTGTTGGCGCGAGCTTTTCGAGCATCCCCCAGACAGGAAAATTGAACGCGTTTATATGAATAGCAGCCCCTTGCATCGGGGTATACACATGGTGTCCCAAAAAAGTCCTATTACGGCTCAACTGCTCAACATCTCCATCTAGGTAGATCTGGCTATCTGGCATTTCGCGACGCCCTTTAGACGCGAACACAAACATGGTACCGATACCGCCATCAATATCGATTTTATGGTCTTTTAACGTTGCGCCAGAGGCGAAGGAGATATCATAAAGCGCTTGCTTGTGTTCACCCAAGTGTATGGCTAGTGCCTTTAACATTCGTGCCCGATCATGAAACGTGTGCTTGCGTAAGTTGCGACCACCAATAGATCGGGCATAGTCAAGCATCGCGGCAACATCAAGTTGATCATTGCCAGCACGAGCGAACACATCACCGGTAACCGCATGCTCAATGTCCCGAGCGTCACTACCAGGGGTAATCCACTCACCGTGAGCGAATGATTTTACGTCAAGTATAGTCACCTTACTGATACCCCTTTTATCATTGAAATTTCTTGGCAGTTCGCCAAGAGTCCGGACTAGCCGCGACAGCTAACTTGAGTGATTGAGAAATGTTGTCAGTGCCAACCGCATTCGCGTATAGCATTGGACTACCAAATCGGGGGAATTCCAATGGCATACGAAATAGCAATTATTCGCATTTCTCTACAGCTAATGGCCTGCCTGATCGTAGTCCCAAACGACAGTGTCAGATACTGGGTAGCATTGACAAGTTAACACGTACCCAGCCTCCACTTCGTAGTCTTCTAACGCATGGTTAGCAACCATTTCTACCTCACCCTCTAGCACCTTGGCTTTGCAGGTTGAGCAAACCCCGGCTTTGCAAGCATACGGGGCATCCAATGCATTATCCAAAGCAGCGATTAGTAAGCTAGTGTCGCGCTTCATGACAAAGCGACGAGTCTCGCCTCCCAGTGTTACTTGCGCTGGAATACCGTGGCCATCTTGATTTGAAATTTTAGCGGGTCGTTTAGCGCGTCCTGGTTGGCCACTGGCAAAAAGCTCAAATCTTATTTTGTCCTCGCTTTGGTTATGCTCTTTTAGCGATTGCTCAACGACACGCATCATCGGCTCTGGACCACAAATGTATGAGCACGTTACACTATCGATGTCTATCCAGCACTTAAACAACTGCGCGCACTTTTGGGCGGATATTCGGCCCGAGAAAAGCTCGATGTCTTGTATATCATCGTCGAATATATAGATGATATTCACTCGGCTCATATACAGATTTTTAAGATCTTCCAATTCATCCCGGAACATGACCGTATTGACGTTGCGGTTCGCATAGACAAGTGTGAAAAACGCCGTGGAATTTTCCACCAGCGCGGTGCGCATGATAGAGAGAATTGGCGTGATTCCTGACCCTGCAGCAAAACCAACATAGTGACGCCGATCATCTGTGGACTCCTCTCGGTAGAAATTTCCCATAGGAGGCAGTGCCTCAATGGAATCACCCACCGACAATTCCTTATTAGCCCACGTTGAGAACGTGCCACCCTCGACCCGCTTTATACCCACTTGTATGACAGCATCATGCTTGCCAGCACAAATTGAATAGGAACGACGTAACTCCTCTCCATCAAAATGCTTTCTGAACGTCAAGTATTGCCCTTGAGTAAACTTGAACGCATCGCTATCTTGTGCCTCTAGTGTGACAACCACGGCGTCACGAATGGTTTTACGTACATCAGTAACCGTTAGCGTGTGAAATTGAAGCATTCTGTTCTCAAATGCATTTAAAGTAGTCAAAGGGCTCAAGGCAATCGTTACATCGCCACAGCGCCTTACACGGTGTGGAGCCAAATTGACTGATTTTTTGAACGTTGCTTGAATGGCACTGAGGACAATTTTCAGGTCGGCCCGATGCCTGTGGTGGTGCAATGCCGTACTGCTCCAGTTTATTTTTTCCTTTATCTGACAGCCAATCCGTTGTCCATGCTGGAGATATTTGAGTCACGATAGTGATGTTTTGCAAATTGTGCCTGCGCAGCTCTGTTTCTATATCGTGCGCGATGGTGGCCATTGCGGGGCAACCAGAATACGTTGGGGTAATAACAATTTTTACGCCATCATCATTACAATCCACACGGCGAACTACACCCAGATCAACCACCGAGATAACTGGGATTTCAGGATCCGAAACAGCCTCAAGCCACGCCCAGACCTGACCCGACGATGGTGTGCTGCTGTCGTAATTTGGCATTGTCGACGTCATCACCACTGTGCACCAGGGTACGATCGCTGCAGTACTTGCATTGTAGATAGCATGTGGCCTAAGTGCTCCGAATGACGAATGCCACTTTTCCCACCGATTTGTGCAAAGTCATTGTCTGGCATTTGGAGATAGGCGTCTTTTAAACTCGATTGTACTGTCTGTAGCCAACGCGCTTTCACATCATTAAGTACCGGAGCGAGACCCGACTCAGCGACAGCGTCATCCGTCTCATCACTTAAAAACAACTCGCCAGTGTAAGGCCACAGCCTCTCCAGTGCCGCTTGCATACGTTTATGACTCTCTTCCGTGCCGTCACCCAGTGCAACTATCACACTGCTTGATCGCTCCAAATGATAAATAGCCTCTTTCCTGCATTTAGACGCTATTTCAGCAACACGCTGATCCTTTGAACTCTCTAGTGCATGCAAGTACGGAACATGATAAGCATCAAACAAAAATTGCCGCATAATCGTGACAGCGAAATCGCGATTGGGCTGCTCGACCAACAGAACGTTTCTAAAATCCCAGGCATCGCGCAAGTAGGCTAAATCGTCAGCTGTACGATTCGCACCTTCAACTTCTGCTGCATAGCTTAACCAGAGCTGTGTTTGACCTATCATATCCAAGGCAATATTGGCAAGCGCAATATCCTCCTCTAGCACAGGGCCCTGGCCACACCATTCTGACAGGCGATGTCCTAGCACTAATACGTTGTCCCCTTGCCGAACGAGAAATTCGAACGCGTGATCCATTACATCGCTCCTACATCATCCGGGATATCATAAAAGGTAGGGTGTCGATATACCTTGGAATTCGATGGTTCGAACAAAGGCCCTTTATCTGTTGGACTTGACGCTAAAACCTGATTCGATTCGACCACCCAAATGCTCACACCTTCATTGCGACGCGTATAAACATCTCGAGCATTTTTTATGGCCATTTCACCATCAGGCGCATGAAGGGACCCAACATGCCGGTGACTCATCCCGTGTTGACCTCGGATAAAAATCTCCCATAAAGGCCATTGTGTAGACATATACTCTACCCCGCTGCAGCTTTTCTAGACGCACGTTTTTCAGCGTGAGCCATCATGCCATCACGCACCCACGCACCCTCTTCCCACGCCTTTGCCCTTACTTCAAGGCGCTCGACATTACAAGGTCCATCACCCTTCAAGATGCTGTGGAACTCACTCCAGTCAGGCTCAGTGAAGTCATGGTTACCCGTGTCTTCATTGAGCACTAGCTGTTCATCCGGTATCGTCAGACCTAAATAGTGAGCCTGCGGAACAGTCTCGTCGACGAATTTCTGGCGAAGCTCGTCATTGGTGTTCATTTTGATCTTCCACGCCATAGATTGAGCAGAATGAACACTGTCTTTATCTGAAGGGCCAAACATCATCAGCGCTGGAAACCAAAAACGATTCAGAGCGTCTTGGGCCATTCGTTTCTGCGCCTGATTGCCATTGCACATTGCCATCATGATGTGAAAACCCTGACGTTGGTGGAAACTCTCCTCTTTACAAATGCGTACCATCGCGCGTGCATAGGGCCCGTAGGAGGTGCGCTGCAATGGCACTTGGTTCATGATGGCTGCACCATCAACCAACCACCCTACTGCACCCATATCAGCCCACGTGAGTGTCGGATAATTGAAGATCGATGAATACTTCATTGCGCCGCTGTGCAACATATCCACTAATTCATCACGGCTTATACCGAGAGTTTCTGCGGCACAATAAAGATACAGGCCATGCCCCGCTTCATCTTGCACTTTAGCAATTAGGTTGGCTTTTCGTTCAAGCGTGGGCGCTCGTGTGATCCAATTGGCTTCTGGTAGCTGGCCCACTATTTCAGAGTGAGCATGTTGACCTATCTGGCGAATCAGATTGTTCCGATAACCATCCGGCATCCAATCCTTGGGCTCGATTTTTTCACCCGCATCAATCCGCGCTTGAAACGCACGCTCTTGCTCGGTCATTTGTTCATCGGACTTAACACCTTGTCCGGTCGATTTAATCATCTGAGCATACACAGTGGGATCTCCAACTAAACGCGTTCTATAATCAGGGCGACACCTTGACCGACACCGACACACATGGTGCAAAGCGCATACCGCCCACCTGTACGGCGCAACTGATAGGCAGCAGTCATCACAAGACGCGCACCTGTCATGCCTAAAGGATGACCGAGTGCAATAGCGCCGCCGTTGGGGTTCACATGTTCTGCATCATCCGGCAAACCTAATTCTCTTAGTGTTGCAAGACTCTGACTTGCAAACGCTTCATTGAGCTCTATGACATCCATCTGATCCAGCTGCAATCCAGTCAACGCTAGCACTTTACGTGACGCGCTAATAGGACCTATTCCCATCACCCGTGGCGCGACTCCCGCTGCGGCCATTCCGACAATGCGTGCTAATGGGCTCCTATTCTTTGCAAAGGCTTCATCAGCGATCAGTAACGCGGCAGCGCCATCATTGATGCTGGAGGCGTTACCTGCCGTGACAGAACTACCATCACCATTAATGCTACGCAAACCACTTAAAGCACTTAGATTCGTGTCGGGACGTGGTTGCTCGTCCTGTAAAAAAGAGATTGCGTTCCCCTTTCTCTGAGGTATGTCAACAACCATCAATTCGTCATCAAACACCCCATCCTTGGCAGCCTGCGCGTAACGTGCCTGACTGCGCTCGGCAAACGCATCTTGGTCAGCCCGACTTATGCGGTAGTCATGGGCGACGTTATCTGCTGTTTGCGGCATTGAATCGACGCCGTGTGTGTTTTCCATTGCCGGGTTCACAAATCGCCAACCGATCGTTGTATCGTAAATCTCGATGTTTCGCGAAAATGCCGCGTTTGCTTTGGGCATGACAAAGGGCGCTCTACTCATACTTTCAACGCCGCCTGCTACTACAACACTATATTCACCGGCCTTGATGCCACGTGCCGCTGTGCCTACAGCATCCAAGCCAGAAGCGCACAATCTGTTAATAGTCGTACCGGGTACGGTTATAGGTAAACCCGATAACAAGGCGGCCATACGTGCAATGTTGCGGTTGTCTTCGCCAGATTGATTGGCATTACCAAAAATGACCTCATCTAAGGCAGCCCAATCCATGCTGGGATTGCGCTTCATGAGTGCTTTTAACGGAAGTGCTGCTAAATCGTCCGTCCGAACGGATGACAATGCCCCGCCATAGCGTCCGATCGGCGTTCGAACAGCGTCAATTATGTATGCGCTCATGACGTCAAGTGATTACAAGGATTCCCACATTATATGTTACCAAATTTATTTTGCAATACATATTTTGTAACATGTCAGCCCTTGCCGAATCTGTCGCAGAACGATTCGGCGACATTATTCCGACGTAGGATGAGTGTCTAATTTGTCAGCAATGAAGCCCGTCGACGCACTTGGCTTGTAATAGAGCCTGTGTTACGTCTGTTATAAAAAAAACCACAGGTATTAATCGTTTTAGCAAAGTCGTTAGAACTGCACACTAGGCGAAAAAACTAAACGGGCCGTTATTGCAGATTGATTCTGTCTTAATCCAGCACCACTCATCAGTCTGGCTAATCAGCAAATATCGGCCTTGGCTAGTTATTCAATGCCGCGAACAAGTCCTGATATCTGTGTTAACTCAGACTGGAGTTGTCTCACTGCAGGTTGATATACAGAGCAAGTACCCCACGTTTACCTGCCGCTTGGCCACACTGCGCTGGTCACAACTTTCTCGATGTCGCTGTGCGAGAGATAACTCAAATTTCCGGCACCCGCAATTAGTTGCCGAAAGCCCAAGTTCAACCAGAAACTGTCTTGTGAGTGACTTACAAACCTACTTCAGGGTCATACTCAAATGCGCCTAAATCAAACAGACTTTGTCCGTCAAAATCACCGTCTATCGGTTGAATTTTAATCGTTTCTGACGGCTGTATAAGTAAATCAGCGCTACTCTCCGCAACCCAAATGTATTCCGTAGGCTGTACACCTCTGTCGATAACCGGAGAATTAAACGCAAGACGATAGTCCTCGTTGTCCGCATCCCTAAACAACGGATCCATATTGAAGTCTGTTTTCCCGAAACTCACACCCTCCCTGCTAAGTAGCTCACCGGTAACTAACGCTTCACGTTCACTGCGCCATAACAGGTTTCGCGATGAATAGAATCTGGGGGTCCGAGCACCGCCAAAACCTGTCTGATAGGCATTACCAGGTATATCGATCAATTCATCAATATCCATCATAATATTGTTCACAATCTTAATCGGATCAAAGCGGTTGGATACATCGCTCACTCTCAATAATGTCGGAGCATTAATGAACGTATTATTGTTCAGCGTATGATGAACAACCGTATAAATATGCGAATTCGATAGTATGAGTTGATCACAATTGTTATTCAAAATCAGATTTCGCTCTAGATATATTTCCATTCCTGTATACGTTTGTTCTTCATGCTGATGAACGAGTGAATAGCATTTATTCCCAGCGCCAAGCCCAAAGCCTCTGATTGTATTATTCAGTAAACGGTAACTATCCGAATCAATCAACGTTTTTAGTGTGTGCGGCCGATTCTCCAAGGGTACTATCAAACTATTTTCGATAGTCAGGTTGTGAAAGAAGTCTTCTACAATCGGTGCACCTGTCGTTTTGAAAACCATATTGCTTACTGTGATGTAACCGCCTCCATTAATCAGTATTGGGTTGTCAACATCATGGCTTTCCAGCACAGTACGCGAATCACCCTCCGCACCAATAATATTGACACTTTTCCCCTTGAAATCAAGTGTACCGGCATACCTGCCAGCGGGCAGGGTCAGGGTCGCATCTGCTTCAGCAGCGTCAATCATCGACTGGATTCCACTGACTGAAGAGACAGCACTGATCAGCGTTCGGGCACGGTTGTCCTCATGATTAATTTCAGGAGTATCGGTTTTCACGCTCCACTCAATTTGCTGATCTTCATCCTCAATCAACACATAGTCCACCGTCAGGCTTAGTTCATCACCGGGTTGCACGTCACCCATGGAGCACGTGACAAACAACCCGATTGAACATCGTGATACAAGAGCTTGCGCACCCGTACTAAGCAGTTCGGCATCAATTACTTTCATGCCGTCAGATGGCTTTACTTCAATTTCAACATCAGATAAGCGCACGTCGTTAGTTTGTAGAATTTTTGCCGTCAGATTGGATATATCAACAGTATTTCCAGCAGTATGACCTACCACATCAATTTGATAATCTACTGGGGGAACAACAAAGAACGCAGCCTCATCGTTTGCCGTATTATCAGACTTGTTCTTGTCTCTGGCTGCAGCATCCAGCGTTGCTGTCACTGCAATCTGAGCATCCTCATCGACAAGGATTGGAATAGGGGGTATTTCAAATCCATAGACACCATCATTATTGTATGAAATTTCATACTCACAACTAATCGTCTTGAAATTCTGACTTTTGTTACAAGGCAATGGTGCCATAGCGTAATCCCATTCAGCATTACCCTCCAGAACCAGATCGACTTGTTTGACGAGAGGTTCGTAGGTACTACTGGACATTTGCCCGCTCACGACAGCTGCTAGTTCCATCGAGTTGGAATCCGCAGAAAACGTTGTCTCTATGTCTAAAGATATTCCAATATCAGTATAGGGTACATAAAAATCCTTCCCTCCCAGATCGGAACCGATGGAATACGCATCAGCTGGCGTTATATCTGTGTTGGTTTTAGCAACAGTTGCATCTCGTGGATCATGAGGATTTAGAGAATGGTAGATTTCCCAGCTATCATGCAAGCCATCATTATCACTGTCTGCAAGATTGTGTAATATGCCACTATTGAATGCGCTGGAAGACGTACTGAATTCTGTTGGCTGGTCAGATTCGACTGTATCGAGTACAGAAACAACAAAAGGAAGTTCTTCACCTAATCCATTCGCGCTTACCCTGGGCGCCATCACTGCGTATGTCAGTGAACTCTGCGATGCACCAGTTATGCGGATTTCACCACCATCACCAATCTCTACCTCATTAAAGCTGGGTTCAGAAAAGTAACTGTTAAAAGCAGCTATTGGATTACTGGACAATAGCAAAGCTGTAGACGTATCAACGCTGACCGCACCAATATCTGACAACTTCAATACACCAGTGACAGCGTTCCACGGATAATTTTTTACTACACCACACAGAGCGTTTTCGGTATCGTCTACAAACCAGTGAAAGTCCTGATAAAGTGTTTGAGCCCCCGACGCAGTATGTTGAACAAGAAGAGTGGCTTCAGTAGCCATGTGTCCGATACAATGATCAGTCTCAGAGATAACGCCGGAAACGTTGAAGTACTGATCACGGACTTGAACGCTTGAATTATCAAAAGCAAACACAGCAGGAATCTGATTCTCACCGTCAATTTCACTGTGCACCCTAACCAAACCATCAATGGTTTTACCTTCATAGCCGCAATCGTTGAAATCCATGAAGATGGCAAGTTCCCCAATGATCTGACTCTGGATATCGTCGACTGTAGCTTGCGACGAAATACGCGAAGCGGCCACGTGAGCAGTACCACTTCCCGAAGTGCAAGTTTCCAAATCGTAGCTAAAGGCTACATTCTCATCACCAGGATATGAGTATTCGATTTTATATTTCGTCTCAAACAAGTGTATTTGCATTAGATCAACAACTTCAGACAGAATTCCAAGGTGCTGGGTTGTATGGTCTGATTGAAACTCTTGCGAAGGATAGTCAAATCCGGCCGGAATTCCTTTAACGACTGCTGTTAGCACGCGACCGGCAGTGTCACGATGCAGCTCTGCTTCTGACTGCATGCCTTCATAGGCACTCTCTGCTGCAAGCTTGTCTGAATCGAATGACGCTGACCCCGCCGAATCATCAGATAAAAGATCGTATGCTTCCTTCAAGTAGGGGTGAGCATCATTTGGCAGGGCTGCGCCAGTATCTGGCATGGCTTCGACTGGCAAGGCAGTTTCCGTATTGCCACCGCCACCGCATGAAGTCAGCATAGCTGCCACAACAACAGGAACAAGACTGCGAATTCCAGCAAACAGGGGTCTGATGGCTGCTGAAACAATCCATTGCACAAGACAATCACGAAAACGAGATTTCATCACACTAATCAATATTTAGTTCGCAACCCGTATTATCGACGTGATCAGTGTCTTCTTGAACTCCTGCGTGAATTGATCACGGACTCAAACAGCCGTCGAATTAGTGTAGGTACTGGATCCTATAGACGTACGTTGGACGGCAAACCAAATAACATTAGCACCTGCTTTTTGCTGCTATTCGATATCTGCGAAATGATATTACTGGGAATCGTGGAGAGGCCCTACATGCACCTTAGCAAAAACTTCCAGGACTTGAACCCTACCCTGGTTGTCAATAAGTTCCTTCAACAGTGCCATTTTTTCGAGATAACATCATTGTGTCAGCCTTGGATTAAACCAGAATGAAGTGTAATTCTATGACCTCACAAAACGGACAACAGTGGATAATGCTAACCGCGTTATGTAAAAATCAGGAGTTTTTCCGTATTAAACATTCAAAGACTACCGACTGGCGATATGCTCGGTAATTTTGCTGACAAACTCTGGCGTGTAATCTTTCTCCAGGCAAATTGAACCTCTAACAATACTTGCTTGCGCGATTAAATTTTCAGTAAATAATGCACTTAGGAAAATGATACTAATGTTCTTATTCTGAGCCCGCAAGAACGTCGCTACATCCGTGCCTTTTCCGTCAGGCAGATTCCAGTCAATGAGCGCCGCAACGTGCTTGTCTACAGAGTATATTGATGACACCTGAGAAAACGTACTGGCAACATCTAATGACAAGTTGATGTCTGAGCCATACCTGTTCAAACACATGTCTAACAGCTCGACAGTTGCCACACAATCTTCAACATATAATACGTCGAATGAAAGGCTCAACGCTGTATATCCTTCGCCAACGTAAAGTAAAATGAGGAGCCTTTATTTTTTTCGCTTGTTACCCATATTTTTCCACCATGGAGACTGACGATGGATTTTGCAATCGCTAGCCCCATACCAACGCCTGTATATTCTTTATCGCTAACACCACGCCCGAGAATTGTGAACGCCTTACCGATCAAATGATCCGACATGCCCATTCCGTTGTCTGAGATATTGAATTGCCATTGACGCTCATCCTCTTGCACGTCTATCAATACTATTGGGCTGCACTCAGGAGTCCGGTAATGCAGAGCATTGTGAATTAAGATATAAAACAGTTGCTGCAATTGCGTGAAATCACCAACAATATTGGGCATATCACCATAAGAGACATTGGCGTCAGTTTTATCTATTAACGATGAGAGCTGTGTGACCGTCTCCTCTATTAACTGCGTGCACGCAAACTCTGTGGACGGTTTGATAGCTGTGCTCAATCTAGAATAGCTCAAAAGTGCTTCCAGAATTTCCCTTCCCTTTATTGCACCACTGACTATTAGATCAAAATGCCGCTTGGTTTTTTCATCGAACTGATCAGCATGCCTTGCATGTACTAATTTGGAAAACCCTTCAATTTGTCGAAGCGACGCTACTAGATCGTGGGAGACAGCGTAGGTATACTCTTCGTATTCAGCTTTCACTGATTGCAGCTGTTTCTGAACTTTAAGTAGTTCTTCTTCCGTGCTCATGGAAATTCTTAAGCGTGGTCCAGTAGTTTCTATTTGACCGGCAAGCACACTACATCAACCCAAAAATTTTCGACATGCTGCACGACATCAATAAATTTCTTGGCACTAACCGGCTTGACAATATAACAATTAGCGTGAAGATCGTAACTCTCCATAATGTCCTTTTCAGCCTTCGAACTGGTCATCACTATTACAGGAATGCGCTTCAGAACAGGATCAGATTTGATAATTTCCAATACTTCCCTGCCATTCGTCCCAGGTAGATTTAGGTCGAGCAGGACTATATCAGGGGTGGCAAACCCTTCTTTTCCATTACGCTTGTACAGATAATCCAAAGCTTGATCGCCATCCTCAACCACATAAAGCTTGTTTCTAAATTTCGCATCTTCAAAGGCTTCTCTTGTTAATTCGATATCCCCCTCATTGTCCTCAACAAGTAGTATCTCAGCCAACTTTGCGTTCATTGTCGTCATAGATCCCTTAAACGGCTGGTTTTACCAATGTAAAATAAAATGTAGTGCCAACACCGGGTTCTGATTCAACCCACAAACGACCACCGTGCCGTGAAACAACTTTTTTGCATATAGCCAGTCCTACCCCTGTACCAGCGTATTGTCCTCTGGGATGTAACCGCTGGAACACATCGAATATCTTGCCTAGATGACGTTCCTCAATGCCAATGCCGTTATCTTTCATGGAGAATTGCCAAAACATACCTGAATCTATAACGCCGAGATGTACTCTGGCGTTCACGGAGGTTTGTCGATATTTTACAGCATTACTGATCAAATTCTGAAACAACTGATAAAGCTGTGTTTTGTTTCCCCACAACTCAGGCAATGCATCATGGGTGAAACTAACATTGTCATCCTCTATAGTCAGCTGCATTGATTCTATTATACTAGCCACAAGCTCCTGAGCACTCACTCGTTGTAATTGGTGGGCATCATTATTGATGCTTGAGTAAGTCAAAATATCATTGATCAGATCCTGTGCTCTTGTCGCACCATCGGTAATGAATTGAAAATATCTTTTCCCTTTTTCATCGTTGTCTAGACCATCACCAATATGGGTCTGCAGCTTATCCGAAAAACTACGTATCATTCTAAGAGGCTCCTGTAGATCGTGCGAGCAAACATAAGCAAAGCGCTCCAGCTCCTCATTAGAAACACTGAGTTCACTAATCAATGACTCACGCTCAATTTGCGCATTTTTGCGTTCAGTGATATCTCTCTCTACCGCAGAGAACTGAACAACTTTCCCCGAATCATCCCTTATGGGAGCGATATTTAAATCAATCCAGTATTCTTCGTTGTTTTTAGTGTAATTCAACAACTCACCCATGAACGGCTTGCCTTTTTGCAAAGCTTCTCTTATAAGATCCAGCTGTTCTCTGGATGTGTCTTTTCCCTGAAGAAAACGAGGTGATTGACCCACTGATTCATCATAGGTATACCCAGTCAACCGGGTGAAAGCCTCATTGACGTATACGATTTCGGGACCTCCACCATTTTTCTC
>CALKXZ010000411.1 GCA_938003775.1 uncultured Granulosicoccus sp.
AAGATCAGAACGTTGTGCCAGCGCCTTAACACGCGCCTGAGGGATATAATTGGCCGTAGCACCCATGCACATAACATGCGGTGAGAGACGGGGGCTGTCAATTGTAGTCAAGCGCCGGTAGCTGGCCACCAGTCCTGACTATTGGTCAGCAGTGCCTTGACGTCAGCTTTAACGGCTTTATGGTCCAGCGCTTTGACTGCCTCACGATGATTGTAATTCGGATCCATCGGGTTGGTGTGGGCACCGTGCTGATGCAAAATGTCCAGATTAAGCGCGTTAGGTCACCACTTGGTAACGGGCTTTTCCGTTGACGTGTTACCACCGTGAGCGAAGAGACATGCCGCTCCGATTTCAGCATTCATATGGGCCTCCTGATTCAGTTGAACGTTAGATTTTCGTATAGCTTTGGTAGATCTGTTTAATGTGACGGGAACTAATACAACAGGCAGCTCTATTGGCAATCCTGACAAATACCCCAATAAATGACTTCTGCCTCGTCTATCTGGTAACCGTGATCGTGCTTGGCAATCAAACACGGCGCCTTACCTACAGCGCAGTCAATATCGATCAAATTATTGCATTTGCGACAAACCAGATGATGATGATTGTCAACGCGCTGTTCGTAACGGGCAGCGGAGCTGGCGGGTTGAATGCGACGCAAAATGCCATGCTCGGACATGGCATTCAAGGCATCGTAGACGGCCTGTCTTGAGATAACGCCAATTTCCAGCCGAACCGCCTGGCAAGATCTCATCAGCGATGGCGTCACGTAGTCAACCGCTCGATAGACCGCCAGACGCTGAGCTGTAACCTGCAGACCAGCGACTTCTAGCGCTGCCGATACATCGATGGACTCACTGCCTATCTCTAAATTGTTCACGAGTCCATATTGAAACCAATACTGAACTGTATCAAGAGTTTGGGGAATTAAAAAGTATCAACCTAATGCACATGAACAAATGCCATAGGAATTCCATCAGTTACTTGCCTGACTTTAGAAAATAATCATAGATCTCAGGCACATTGGCATCACCCATACTGGCATCCAGCGCTGCCTGAAGATTCGCCGATGTACCTTCAGCAATCTGCGCGCGTGTTCCCAGATTCTCAGCCATCTCCAGAAAGTAGCTTAGATCTTTATTGGCATTAGCGATGGAAAAACCCAGATCACTGACACCATCAACTGCATAGTTTTTACAGAATTGCATGAACGGTGAATGAGAGGGGCCAGCAGACATAATATCGAACAACTGCTGGCGATCAACACCGGCGCGTGTCGCAACGGCGAACGCCTGGGACATGGCAACAGCCGTGGTCATGCCCATAAAGTTATTGATCAATTTGGTGGTGTGACCTGCACCCAGTGCGCCGAGATTGAAAATATTCTCGCCAAGTGCTTCAAGCACCGGCTTCATTTTATCGAATGTCGTCTGTTCACCAGAAACCATGATGTTAAGCAGGCCGTCTTTGGCATGAGCTGGTGTGCGGCCCAACGGTGCATCGAGCATGCCAACGCCCTTTGCGGCAAGGTCGGCGCCAATCTTGATGGTAGACGCAGGGATTGAGGTACCAAAATCAATCAGAGTAGTGCCTTCTCTCATACCCGCCATCAAGCCATCGTCACCATAAACCAAACCTTCAACCACGTCAGAGGTCGTGACACACAGCATTACAATATCACTTACTTCGGCTAAAGCTTTGGCTGAATCAACACCCTTGGCTCCACGAGCTAATGCCGCGGCTGCCTTTTTGCTGCTATTCAAAACCGTTAAATCAAAGCCTTTATTTTGCAGGCGCTCAACCATGTTGCCGCCCATAAGACCGAGGCCAATAAAGCCGATGGTTGCGTTTGTCATTTTTAGTCCCAAAGTTTATTGTTCAATTCAGTTCTGTTGAAATTTACAAGGCTTGTAACCGTGAATATGTTCATAACCTGCGTTGATCGGCAACTTCGAATTTTCAAGGCGGTTAGAAATCTGTGCGATGCTCGATTAAAGTGACTGACGCTCATGGATCATCAGTTGTTCAAAGGCCAGCGCAATCCAGCCGCTGACCAGCATGTCAAACCATTGCTCAACGCCGCTACAGGCGACCACTATATTCCCGTAAACGAATGAGCCATAGAACGGCAAATCACCTTCCCGCAGAGACGATGGATGCTGAGTGTGCATCGCAATATTCGCCAGTGAATTACGCCAGGCCTGTTCTGCTTTATTACGCGCGAAGTCATCAAAAGGATGCTCCCACTTCGCCGTGCAAATGGATTCCTGATACAGAATTGCATCAGCAAAATCGGTCTCCCAAGGCTTGACACGAGGATCCATAATAACGATATGCAACTCTCTGCGATTCGTCCTCTCAAACAGGGCTTCAATGGATGGTTTGATTAAATCAACAGCCTCTTTAGCCATTGCTTCATGTGTCATTTTGCTCTCCGATATGGCAGTCCATTCTTAGAATACGACTAGGACAACCAGCTCGTGTCACGCTCATTCACTATGCAAGACCGCGAATAGGCAAACCACGATCCTGAGTACCAATAATACCATCCAGTACCACGTCAAGATCAGGCCTCAAGCTGGGCGAGTTTGATCGCTCGAGTGACTGGACGTTCCCATCAGAATTCACCAGAAACATACCCGGCTCTGCATAGCGACCGGTCAGTTCATAACCCTCTTCATGATCAGTAATGTATAACGACAATTGTCGGCATTGTTCCTCAGTCATACTATGAGCCACTGGCAAGTTCCAGTCGTTTTCATCAATAGTGCGCTGAGCGACGTTTTCCGGGTCCATAGACGCCAGCAACAACTCGACACCCCGTTCGGTGTACGCAGGCGCAAGCGTTTGTAATTTAGCCACATAGCTCTTGCAACGCGGGCAATGATGTCCACGATACACAATCAGTAGCGCCCATTTACCCTGCCTGTTCTGTAGTTTTCTGACTCCACCACCAACGAGTTTGAATTCAATGTTCGGAAATTTATCTGCCGGTTTAATACCTGTCATGAGTCACCCTTTTTAATATCCGCTCACCAACGTGATGGCGTCTTCATCACATTACTAACCAATTAAACCCGGTAACGTCAATGAAATTGCCGGAACAAATGTAATCAGCATCAAGGCAAAGAATATCGCCAAATAAAACGGCCAGATAGAACGTACTGCTGATTCCATTGGCAGTTTGCCTACCGCACACCCTACGAACAAGCATGAGCCAACCGGTGGTGTACATAAACCAAGCCCAAGGTTCACCAATAGAATCATTCCAAACTGCAGCGGATCAATCCCCAGCGCATTCATTATCGGCAAGAAGATAGGCGTACAAATTAGAATCAACGCGGCCATGTCCATGATCATGCCTAACAGTAACAACACGGCATTGATCATGAGTAGAATCAAAATCGGATTGTCGGTTAGCTCGGTTAAAAACTCTATGGTCAAGTTAGGAACGCGGAAGAACGTTAGCATATAGGCAAACGCACCTGCGCATGCGATAAGGATCATGACCATTGACGTAGTGCGCACCGAAGAGACAACAGCGACTTTAAATTTATCCCACGTAATACTTCGATACACCAAAATCGTCACTATAAAAGCGTACATTGCGCCGAATGCACCTGATTCAGTCGCTGTAAACACACCCGACAGCACACCGCCAACAATGATGACAGCGGTCAGCAAGCCTGGAATGGCGCTGAAGAAACTGATAAGCAGCACCGTCCACCCAGGGAATTTTTCAGCGCCATAGCCTCGCTTCACGGCGACGACGTAGGCCGCCACTGCCAGACAAATACACATCAGAATGCCGGGTACTACACCTGCAAGAAACAATTTGGATATTGAAACCGCACCGCCTGTCGCCAGTGCATATATAATCATATTGTGGCTAGGCGGGATGATGATACCTGCGATCGATGAAGTTACTGTGACATTGACTGCGTAGTCAGCATCGTAGCCTTTGTCTTTCATAACCGGAACGAGAATTGACCCGAGTGCCGAGATATCGGCAATAGCCGATCCTGATATGCCTCCAAAGAGCATGGACGAAAAGACATTAACGATCCCCAAACCACCACGCACAGCGCCTACCGCGTTTTGAGCAAAACGAACCAGACGTATTGCAATACCGCCGTGAAACATCAACTCGCCAGCAAAGATGAAAAACGGAATTGCCATCAGGGCGTATACATTAATACCTGCCACAATGCGCTGAAAAACAATCAGTAGTGGTAGTCCTTCGTGCCAGAAAGCTGCAAGCGCGGATATACCCAAAGCAAATGCAACAGGTAGCCCAATCATGACACACAGAGCAAATACCCCAAGCAGTAATAGCAATCCCATAATGGTTTTTATTCTATGCTGTCTTTACGTTCATCCTTGCCAGACAGCAAACGGATGAGGTGGCCAACGGAAAACAGAAAAACAAGGGCGCCACAAATCGTCAGCGGCAGTGATCGCAAGCCCTCCGGCACTTGAATTAACGGGATAAGGGTTTTCCACTTAAACTGTGTTAGTTCAAGGCCATACCAAAACATCAGTCCACCAAAGCTTGCCATGAGTATATCTGTAATGAATACACATACAGTTCGCAACCAGCTAGGCACCGCACTACGGAATATGACAACGGATAGATGTGTGTCTTGTCGAACGCCAACTGCTGCGCCCAAAAAGGCGATTACCATCAGCAGAAGATGAGACACCTGCTCAACCCAGGTAGGCGTGTCATTTAATACATAACGACCGAATACCAGCCATGCAAACATGAGAGTCATCGCGATCAGCGCCATGCCCGCAAGTATGTTGCAGATACGGGCAAGCACATCGTACAGCCCGTCCATGCGGCTTATTAATTTAGGCGGTTCAGACGGATTAGCCATGATCACTCTTCGTAAAAAACGCCCGATTCTCTGAAGAATCAGGCGCATTTTGGTTTGCAAACAACACTAATGAGAAAAACCAGGCTTGATCCCAAGCGCTGGTGAACATGGAGCTTACTCGGTGTCTTGAGCCATTTTTACAAGTCCGGCCATGTCAGGGTTAGTCGCGAGATAGTCATCATAAACCTTAACCATCGCTTCCTGAAAAGGGCCTTTGTCGGCAATCTCGTTAACTTTGATTCCTGCAGCCTCTACGTCTTTGCGAGCCTGGCCTGATTGCACTGCCCAAAGCTCACGCTGGTACAACGCTGCCTCTTCTGCTGCACCACGTACCGCAGTTTGCATCTCAGGTGACAGTGCTGCGAACTTTGCAGTATTCACGCAGATGCACTCGGGAATGATCAAGTGCTCGCTGAGAGAATAATGGGTGGTTACTTCATAGTGCCCCACGTTCTTGAAAGACGGAAAGTTGTTTTCAGCACCGTCAACAACTCCTGTTTTAAGCGCCTGTTGCACTTCGGCAAATGCCATTGGCGATGGGTTGCCACCCATGGCTGAAATCATGGATGTGTACAGATCATTATTCATAACGCGAATTTTCAAGCCTTCTACATCTGCCGGAGAATTGATAGGCTTCTGGCTGTAAAAAGAACGTGCACCCGCATCTACCCAAGCTAGCGGCTGAACGCCAGCTTCGGCCATTGCAGCAGCAATTGTTTCGCCTGCCTCACCCTCGAGAACACGAAACATGTGCGGCACACTTTTGAAGATAAACGGTAGGGATACGAGGTTAGCTTCTTTTACCATCGGGCCAATTGGACCAAGATTGAAGTTACCGATTTCGATGGCACCCAGGCGTACTTGCTCTAACGCATCCGGTTGAGAACCCAATACACCGCCGTGGAAAACCTGTACCTTGATTTCACCATTGGTGGCTGCATCGACTAACTCTGCAAACTTATCCATTGCAGCGGTATTAGGATGTCCGTCATTGTGAATATTCCACGCGCGCCAGTCTTCTGCAACGGCTACCCCACTGAGCAACAAACAGCCGGCTGCTGTGCCCAGTATCGTCGTCGTGATTTTCTTTAACATTGATTTCTCCAAGTTAAGTGTCATTGAGTGATACAAAAAGTTGGGCAGACGAGCCCTTTTGGCTGCGACCCGTACAGACGTACCACATCGTTGGTGTGCTTTCCCATGTATCAGCCACCACTATTAGAATGCTAGTATGGTAGTTTGTCAAGTTATTGTGACTTAAGAGCCATGTACCCCCACGTGGACGTCGTATCCACGCCGACCGGCAGTGTCTTCGAGTTGCATGATAAACTCGTGTGCACGCGCCTCATGAGCTGCCGATTCTATTTGGGCTTGCGGATAGTCGTGACCACCTAAGGCGATATTATCTCGCACAGACCTGTTCAACAACGCTGCCTGCTGGCTTACCATGCCAATCGCTGCGCGCAGGCTATCTTGTTCGACCTCACGAATATCCTGCCCGTCAATAGCGATATGGACACTTTCAGCTTCATGAAACCGCAAAATCAAATTAACCAGAGTTGACTTGCCAGCGCCTGAGCGCCCAACCAAGCCCACCTTCTCACCCGGACGTACCCTCAACGACGACTTTCCAGGACACCCTGGCCCGAACCGTAGAGATGGGCAACATCAATGACGTTAATTTTTCCGTGAGAAAATTTTTAGTGTCGGTGCATCCTCTGCGATCAGAATCGTTAGCGGTTAAGCGATCGTTTTCAGTGCCTCGCGCAAACTACCTACTCTCAGAAAGATCCACGAGACAGAATCAAATACCCATTCGGCCATAGTTGTAATACGTAGGCTTACTGCCACAGCTGCGCCGATCAGGCCAATCGAGGCGACACCGTTTGACCATAAAAATAATCCGTAGCCAACAAAACCAACCATCATGATGCCTTCGAGAGCGGTAATGGTGCTTTACAGTAACACGCCAATTTTACGCGTGATAAACAGTGCTTGTCGTTTGTTTTTAAACCCGCTTTATGATCATTGATCATCGCTTCACGGGTAGAAAACAGCTTTAACGTATCGGTGTTGAAAAAGCTGTCAACGACCACGCCGGTTAATGCAGATTTAGCACTCTGAAAATTCTGTTGAGCGACCACCATTTTAGGAATAACCCACACCATTAATCCGATATACAGAATCAACCAGATTAATAGCAGAATTGCCAATCGGATATCGGTATCGGACATCAGGGCGGCTATGCCAACCATATAAACAAGCCCGAATGCGAGTGCATTAAACAGGTGATAGAGAATGTCGGAGGCGTGATTGCCGATATCTACCAGCCTTATGGCTGTACGGCCAGTCAAATCTTCCTGAAACCAACCAACCGACTGCTGCGATAGATGCTCATGCGCCGCCCGCCAACGAAACAGCGTGGCGGAATGACATTGGAATCCAATGTCATAAACCGCTTGTCGCGTCAGTTGAGAGCAAGGGATGCAGAGCCAGAACGACTATTGCAACCAGTAATAACTCGAGACCATGTTGCTGCCAGAGTGTTTGCGGTGGAGTTACCGCCAGTACGTCGAGCAAACGACCAGCGTAGCTGATCAACCACACCTTTATACTCGCAGTCAAAACTGTAATACACACACTGATAATCAGCACCCGCCGCAATGGCGCGACCTGTGATCGCAGAGTCAGGTGATGATGGAATATTCGACGAGTTATAGGGTTGGGCGAGCTGCAAGGCACGTTGAGTGAATCGATCGTAGAAGCCCGACATAGTCGTAGTCCCGTTCAAAAAAAAGATCTGCTCGATACACATTGTATATTCGTTTGCTTGCCTATTATGCTCTCAACTAGTATGGTAGAGGCTGATTTTATCCGGCAAACTATTATGCTTGATAAGAAAATAGTCAAGCATGAATACCTCCAATATCGGTGAATATGTCTAACGCGGCTATCGAACGACGCACTACTGCGGATGATGTTTACGATCGCTTGCTCGCCGACATCCTCGCCTTACGGCTGTTTCCCGGCGACAAGCTCTCCGAAGTTGTAATTGCTCGGCAACTGGGTGTATCCCGACAGCCCGTTAGAGAGGCATTTATCCGACTGGACAATGACGGACTGCTGCGCGTACGTCCACAAAGAGCCACTGAGGTTCGACGTATTTCGTTATCAGCGCTTCGTGACGCACGGTTTTTACGTCTCGCGGTTGAATTGGAAGTTCTGCATATAGCCTGCAGCACAGATACCAGCGCTTTTCATGCAAGGTTTGATAGCAATTTAAAACAGCAGAAAAAAGCAATGGATTCCGGAAGGCCAGATCGCTATCACCAGCTCGACTATAAATTGCATCACCTCTTATGTAAATCTGCGGATCGCGAGTTTGCCTACGAAACTGTGAAATCCAGTAAGTCACAGGTAGACAGATTGTGCCTTCTGTCTTTATCAGACACGCGTGAAATGATCGAGACATATGATGACCATTGTCAGCTCGTGGCTTGTATTAAAGAGAATCGTTGTGAAGACGCCTTATCAATCTTGCGGGCACATCTATCACGTCTTGATGCAGTTCTAGAGACTATTCAACTCGAACACGCTGAGTATTTTGATCCAAACTGAGGTTAATTCGATGGCTACTTTTCCCGTCGTTCAGGCTGATCCCGGTGTTACAAGACAAGTACTCGCTGATCACCCTGACCTGATGATCGTGGCGTTCAATTTTAGCGAGCAAGGTGCTGAAGGCAAACTCCATCACCACCCACATGTCCAATCGACTTTCGTCAAATCGGGGCGGTTTGCATTCACAATAAACGGAGAGCAAACCGAAGTCGGACCTGGCGATAGTTTCATTATTCCAAGCAATGCAGAACACGGTGCTGTGTGCTTGGAGCCAGGCACTCTGATCGACAGTTTCACCCCCAGGCGTGACGACTTTCTGTAGCACCCGAACCAGGCAAAAAAATAACAAGCGCGAAGGTGTTCGTGGGCGCGCCCGCCAAGAACTAG
>CALKXZ010000412.1 GCA_938003775.1 uncultured Granulosicoccus sp.
CGCGCTTGCGCAGCTACAGGTGATGTAACCACCACATGTATACCTTGTTGGTCGTCTTTCTGTTGGTATCCATTGTATTTTCTTTCCTGTGTTCCATCTGGGAAGCCGTGCTACTGAGCATTACACCCTCATTCGCCCAAATGCAGATTCAGGAGGGTAGCGAGCTTGGAGCAACCTTGCAGGTCTTTAAAGAAAACATAGACCGCCCGTTGGCTGCGATCCTGACGCTCAATACCATTGCCCATACAGTCGGTGCGATCGGTGTCGGAGCCCAGGCGACGAAAATTTGGGGTGCATCAATCATGTCCACAGCCGTTGTGCCTGTACTCATGACGCTGGCGATACTACTGCTCTCTGAAATCATTCCAAAAACGATTGGTGCAAACTACTGGCGTGAATTGGCAGGTTTTACCGTTCGTTGCCTGAAATTGGTTATGTGGGTGTTAGCGCCGCTGGTGTTTGTCAGTCAGCTGATTACCAGCGCATTGAAAAAAGACAAGGAGGCATCAGTGTTCAGTCGTGCCGACTTTGGCGCAATGGCTGAGCTTGGGTCCCAGCAAGGTGTTTTTGACGAGGGCGAATCGAACATACTGCGTAACCTGCTGCGCTTTAACACGATTTTCGCCAAAAACGTCATGACACCTCGAACTGTCATGGTGGCCGCTGATCAAAACATGACAGTGCGCGAATTTCATGATCTGCACCCTCACTTGCGTTTCTCACGCATACCGGTGTACGAACAGTCACAGGATCACGTGACCGGTTATGTGTTGAAGGATCAGATACTCAAAAACCTGATAGACGAACGCGGAGACGACCCACTCTCTTCAATTCGGCGTGAGGTACTGGCAGTCCAGGAATCGTTCCCAATACCGGACCTGTTCAGCCATTTTACGGCCAAGCGCGAACACATTGCTGTTGTGGTTGATGAGTTTGGCGGTACTGCGGGCTTGGTTACAATGGAGGACGTGATTGAGACATTGCTGGGACTTGAGATTGTCGATGAACAGGATAACGCTGCTGACATGCAGGCACTGGCTAGAAAGCAATGGGAAGAGCGGGCGCGTAATATCGGCCTGCTTGAGTCAGAAGCAGAGCTACGGGTGAAACCGCAGAGCTAACGCAAGTTACGCCGCAAACGATTGCGCAGGGCGTATATCCAGGGCGTGTATCCAGGACGTATATCAATGTGAAGGCAACGTTGCGGCTAGATCAGTGAGCGGTTTTTGCGCCACGTACTCGTTGAAATAGGGTGAAAATCGCCAACGCTGCGATACCGGCTGCCACCCCCACAGCTGAATTTAACAGCGTGGTTGTCAATTGTTCGGCGAGTGTGCCAAAGCCCTTTATATCAGCAAACACTGGCAGGCCCGATATGCCACTGGCAGCGCTTTGTATCGTTTCTGACAACGCATGCACACCGTGCGTCAGGATTCCCCCGCCAACGATAAACATCGCAGCTGTACCCACTACGGACAAAAATTTCATGAGCACAGGGGCAAACCATAGAATGCCCTTGCCCAGTGTTGCACTGAATGCATTCGGTGTGCTGCCATCGGCAGGCTGGGTGAGATGCAGACCGGCATCGTCTAACTTGACAATACCAGCCACCAAGCCATAAACACCAATGGTCATGATGGCGGAAATGGCAATCAGGGTTGCTACTTGTACGCTGAACGCTGCAGCGCCGACCGTACCCAGTGCGATAACGATAATTTCGGCAGAAAGTACAAAGTCTGTGCGAATAGCACCCTTGATCTTGTCCTTTTCTATGGCAACCAGATCAGCCTCTTTGTCGGTGATCGCTTCGAGCAATTTTTTATGCTCTTCTGCCGCTTCTTCCGGATGAAGAAATTTGTGAGACAGTTTTTCGACGCCTTCAAAACACAAATACAATCCGCCCAGCATCAACAGGGGCGTTATCAGCCAGGGTGCGATAACGCTGATTATCAGGGCAACAGGCACCAGAATAACCTTATTGAATGCGGAGCCTTTGGCCACTTCCCAGACCACCGGCAATTCGCGGTCAGCTCTTACGCCGGTTACTTGCTGCGCATTTAATGCCAGATCATCACCAAGAACGCCAGCGGTTTTGCGCGTAGCAATCTTGGTCATTGCCGCTACGTCGTCTAGGATAGAGGCTACATCGTCAAGCAGTGTCAGCAAGCTGGTGGCCATGTCTTCATCTCGGTAAAGTGATGCACTAAAAGCACAGTGTGAACGTAATGCTTAATTTGATGAGACGCTGCAAGAACGTCCGGGGCGCGAAATTGTCACACAGTCGATACAGTTTAATGTGATGGCATTGGTTCTGCACCTACTGCCGAGCACAAATAATTACTTTATAGGAGCATGATTCGGTGCCAATCCAACTATTTCGAGTGCTGATTTTCATTCTGCTGTGGCCAGCTTGGGCCCACGCAGAGATAACGCAGGTCAGTAATGAGTCATTGCAGCAGTTGCAGGAAAGTGGCGTCACCATTATTGATGTGCGCCGCCAGGATGAGTGGGAGGAAACTGGGCTGGTCGAAGGTAGCCATGGGATCACCTTTTTTGACCATCAAGGCCGCTACGATGTTAACGCCTGGCTGAACGATGTGTCGAAACTAGTGAAGCCCGATGAGCCTGTGGTTCTTATTTGTGCCCGTGGAGTGCGTACATCTAAGATAGCCGAGCTACTGGACAAGAGACTGGGTTATACCCAAGTTCATAATGTGACAGACGGCATCCAGTCATGGATCAAAAATGACAAACCGGTTGTGCCGTGGTCTTCTGAGTAAGTGAAAACGCCTGCAACAAAGGCAGGCGTTTACTAAAGCTTATAGATCGCTGCCTGTCGTTACTGGCGTGCTGAACTTAACGACGGCAGGGTGCTTTGACGTTAGGCTTTAGGAACGTGGGCGCTGCACCAGCCTTCGGCCATAACCAGGCTACCCGGGAACAGTGGACATGGGCCCATGTCTTCGCCTTCGGCACCTGAGTACAGCGTACAGTTTTGGCAACTCATGCCTTCTTTTTCTGACTCCGATACATATTGTAGCGCCTTAGCTTGTGCTGATTCGGGGTCCACGGCTTCCATATCGGCCGCATGGCTGGGTAAGCTGGCGACTAACGCACTGACGGGTACGATGGCTGCACTAGCACTCATTAGAGTTACAAATTTACGGCGTTTAATATCAGTCATTCTTATTTCCTTCCAAGTGAAAATGGCTTGTACTGTTGTCGACATGTTATACGACAAGCTTGATAAATGGAGGTTCGAACGCTGAATGTCACTAAATGTTAATTGTTATAAATCAATCAATTAACGCGAGTGAGAACTATTCTTGTTTAGCCTGTATCAGATAGTTGATGGCGTAACTAATCGGTCATACTGCCGCTGAAAATGAGCGATAAGTTGCAGATGCCGGTCTATGACTTCAGCACTACAGTGGGCCTTAATATGCGGCAGGTTCTTGATCAGTTCACGCAATGTGCGCGTCACATTATGCAAATTGTTGTTCAAATCCTCACTCCTGTTGCCTGTAATCGATGCGAGCCGTGGTGACTGCACCCAGCTTTCACAGTTATAGGTGGTTTTCAGGTTTATTCAACATTGACGATGACCGGTACGTCTGTGCGAATAGTGACTAACTAATCGGCGCAACAAAAGTGTTTTGGAGTTACATGGGTGTAACCCTGGGACGTTGTGACAGGGTTCAGGGATTAGTGCTGGCGCCCAAGTTTGAACTATCCCGCCTGTATTGGCGGCATCAGCGACAGCTGGTCACCCTCACTGAGCTGAGTGCTGACGAAGGATTCGTTGTGTACAACGTGCCCGTTAAGAATCACGAGCATTCGTTGATCATTTTCAATACCAATGTCTGACAAAACAGCGGCCAGGGTGGCCCCAGTAACACTGTGTTTCTGAAGTCGGTTGCCCTTATGACCCTCAGGTAAGAATCGCGTCAGCGCACCACCGAATGTGATATCAATGCGCACGATATTGGCTGAGACCCAGACGCTCAAGTGTCTCGTTCACTGGTTGTCCCTGCTCGTTCCAGCCGCGTAATTGATAGTACTCTGGCAGCATTACCGAAAGCTCTGCAACCTGACCTTTAGCGACACCACTGGGGCAGGGTGTTTCAAGTAGTCGTGGTGGCAACGTATCGTCGGCCTTGGTTAACCCGGCACGAAGATTAAATAACCGTTCCAGATTCCAAATGCGTTCGCCGGTTTCAATAAGTCGTTCACTGGTCCATTCATCGCCACAAGCGGCACTGATCTGTTGCTGAAGATCATCTGTGTCCCAGGCGCTGAGTGTGAACAAGCATATTCCTATTGAATCGACCATGGCAATTTTGTCTTGCGAGCTCTTGCACGGTGCGGCCTTGCCATTGCCAGTGACATCTTTCATGTCTTCTGCAAACACGTCATGTTTAAGATGGCAGGCACCGCGGTTACTGGTGGCATAACCCAGCCCCATACCTTGTTGTGCTCGTGAATCGTAGCCAGCAAATTCCTGCCCTTTAACCACCATTGCCAGTTCCGGTCGGCCAAAATGCTCACACAAGCGCTTGGCACCCAGACCCAGTAACTTGCCAAATCCTTCTTGTAATCCAGTCTTTTCGGCCATCACAGTCAATGCTTCGGCGTTGCCGAAACTTAAATCCAGACCATCGGTGTGTTCCGTGGTGATAATGCCCAGTTCAAATAATTCCATGGCAGCGGCGAGTGTGACCCCAAACGAGATAGGGTCCATACCATGTTCATTCATCAGGTAGCCTGCGAAGGTCAGTGCGTCAATATCATCCACACCAACGACAGGACCAAAAGCGAAGGCTGTTTCGTACTCCAAACCACCGGAGGCGTGATGATATTCCGGACGGCTGCGAATAGCCCAGTGGTTTTTGTCTATGTGCGCTATGCGACCGCAGCCAATAGTGCAGGCAAAACAAGCCTTGTTAGTGATCAGATTCTGATGCCCGTTGTCCTTAACTTCGCTCATGGCGCTGGGATTAATCTTCTCAGTGCCTTCAAACTGCACTTCCTGGAAGTTACGTGTAGGCAGTCCGCCAAAGGCATTCATAGTGTCGATCATGGCATTTGTGCCATAGTCGGTCAGGTCTTTACGTCCCGCACTGTCTGCCAGCAACTGATGCGATTCACTGACCGCTTGCATGAAGCGTTTGGCGTTGCGAACCGGCACACCTGTCATGCCACGCACGGCAATGGCCTTGAGGTGTTTTGAACCCATAACAGCACCGACTCCCGAGCGGCCTGCTGCACGGTGTAAGTCATTAACAACACAGGCGTATTTGACCCCCTGTTCTCCGGCAACACCTATCGAGGCGACCTTGATTTGTGGATCGCAGTGCACGGATTTAATGGTCTCCTCGGTGTGCCATACAGTGGAACCCCAGTAGTCATGTGCGGGTAGGATCTGCACGTTATCGTCCTGAATAAGCAGGTATACCGGTGTCTCTGAGCGTCCTTGCAGAATTAATAAGTCGTAGCCAGCCAGCTTCAGTTCTGCGCCGAATTTACCCCCCGAATTTGAGCAAGCGATGGCGTTGGTCAAGGGGCCTTTGGTGACAACCGAATAACGACCGCCAGTCGATGCCATCGTGCCGGTTAACGGTCCAGTTGCAAAAATCAGTACATTGTCTGGAGACAGGGCGTCGGTGGCGGGGTCCATCATCTCCATCAGGTACTTGGAAGCTAGGCCACGTGACCCCAGGTAGTCTGCTTTCCATTGCTCGTTGAGCGGCTCTACACGCGAGCGGTGGTTGGTGAGATCAACATACA
>CALKXZ010000413.1 GCA_938003775.1 uncultured Granulosicoccus sp.
CATGAAGGCCAGTCCTGTTCGTCCGGGTGATGCAATAGAATTTATGGCCGATATTGATTTGCTCGGCGCTTTGTCCAGTTGTCCTGGTGGCGATTGCGGCAGTAGTCATTCTGACGATAAAACGCCATGTTATCCCTTGCACGTGGAAATTTTAAAACCCAGCGATACGATACTAGAGCAGTTCGAAGCAGAACCACTAAATGCCTATGATAGAAGTCATGGTTGCGATCTGGACACGAACGGCTTGTTAGCCTGAACCCGATGTGCAGACAATTCTCGGTTGTTCACGGACACCGATGACTTCGTGAAATTGATAGGGCATAGGCCGATGGATTGGCTGGTCAGGTCTTGATGGTAGGATCAACACCATGACAACACCAAGAAAAATCTTTATCACCGGTTGCAGTCGCGGCTTGGGCCTGGCGCTGGTTAATGCATTCATCAATGCTGGGCATACGCTGGCAGGTTGTAGCCGCTCGCAGCCCAAAATGGCTGAATTAGCGGCAAAACAGGATAATCACCACCTTTTCCAAGCGGTGGATATCAGCGATCCTGATGCGGTTAAGGCGTGGGTGTCCCAATCAGTGGCACATATTGGCGTTCCAGATCTGGTCATCAATAACGCCGCCGTGATTAATAAACCAGCGCCGCTGTGGCAAGTCAGTGCGCAGGAGTTCCAGCAGTTGGTTGCCATTAATATTGCGGGTGTGCATTTAGTGTCGCTCAATGTTCTGCCTTTGATGATCGAACAGGGTCACGGTGTGCTGGTTAATTTGAGTAGCGGTTGGGGACGATCGGTGGCGCCTGATGTAGCGCCTTACTGTGCCAGTAAATGGGCCATTGAAGGGATGACCAAGGCCTTGGCGGAAGAGTTACCGGCAGGATTGGCAGCGATCCCTTTGAGCCCTGGCGTGATTGATACGCCTATGTTAAGAGAGACTTGGGGCGAAGGCGCGGCAGGCTACCGATCCCCGGATGTCTGGGCGAGTACCGCAGCGCCCTATATTCTGAGCCTGAATGCATCGCACAGTGGGCGATCTTTAACCACACCAGGCTAAACACATCAGGCTAAACGGGCGCATGACATCCAACGTATCATGCTCCCAGCCACTCTACAGATAGCAAGCAAACCCGACTCATGAGCCGACTACGCCGCGTTACCGCCTACTTATTCATGCTGGTAACAGCTGCTTCATTATCCGCCTGCGCTAGCCTGCCAGCGGGTATTGATCCTGTGCAAAATTTTGCGGTAGATCGATACCTGGGCAGGTGGTACGAAATTGCTCGTCTGGATCACCGCTTTGAACGCGGCTTGTCTAATGTGTCAGCTGATTACAGTTTGAAGGACAACGGCCAAATCAAAGTTGTCAACCAGGGGTACAACGAGGAGGCCGGCTGGTCGACCGCTGAGGGCCGAGCAAAGTTTGGTCGTGAGTCAGATGAAGGCTATTTGAAGGTGTCCTTTTTCGGTCCGTTTTATGGTGCCTATGTCATCTTCGAACTGGACGAAAACTATACCCAAGCCTATGTGGCTGGTGATGAAGATTCCTATCTGTGGTTCCTGTCCCGCACCCCTACAGTATCCGAGGCGGATAAGGCCGCGTTCGTCAATAAAGCTGGCGCATTGGGTTTTCCCGTTGAGTCGCTAATTTTTGTTGATCAGGGCTTGGGAGATCGCCCCTGACAACGTATCCTTAACGGATGCAAAACCAGTCGTTTCTGATCGCCGGAGTTGACGAGGTGGGCCGTGGTCCACTGGCCGGACCTGTGGTTGCTGCGGCGGTTATTTTGAATCCGCAAAAACCCATCAGTGGCTTGTTGGACTCCAAACTATTGGATGAGCAGGCGCGCGATCGGCTCGATGTCGACATTCGTCGCCACGCACTTGCATGGTGTATCAAAGAGGCCAGTGTTGAGGAGATCGATACCATCAATATCTTGCATGCCAGCCTATTGGCAATGAGCCGCGCCGTAGCCGGACTTCGTCCAGTGCCGCAATTGGCGTTGGTTGACGGAAATCGTTGTCCGCAGGGCCTGAGCTGTGCCTCACAGGCAATCGTCAAAGGCGATCAGCGCGTGCAGGCAATCAGTGCTGCCTCCATTATTGCGAAAGTGGCACGCGACAAGTTCATGAAGTCGTTAGACCTGCTGCATCCTGAGTATGGATTTGCTCGTCACAAAGGCTACCCGACGGCGCAACACCGACAAGCGATTGCTGAACACGGTGTCATGCACCTGCACCGTCGTACATTCAAGCCGGTGCGTGAAGCGCTGCTCATGGCTGATGCCGCGAGGTTGGCGGCTGATCAACATGAAGAACCCGTAGCCACAACGTGAGCACCTCCCGCATAGATCCGGCGCAGGTTGCGACTCGCGGTGAGTCCCATCTTGAGACCCAGCGTGAGTCCCAAGTTAAATCCCACGTTGAGTCCCAGCACACGTCCCAAAGCCAGTCCCAAAGCCAGTCCCAAAGCGAGTCCCAAAGCCAGCCCCAAAGCGACAGCCTACCTGACAACGCCTCCGTCCCTGATGCGCCAGACCCACACCCAGCGATGCATTCAACCGGCGTAAGTGCGCCGCCCAAGGCTACCGATGCCCAACCGGTGGACGAGCTGTCGTCGTCAGCGGTAATTGAACGCGCTTTGGTCGCAGAAGACGATGCGCCGCCGCTCGGCTCAGAGCTACCCCCTGCTTTTGTGCACCTGAGTGTGCACACTGAGTTCTCGTTAGTCGACAGTACGGTTCGTATCAAACCGTTTGTTAAGCAGGTTGCGCTGAGCATGCCCGCAGCGGCCGTTACGGATGCGGGCAATATGTTTTCACTGGTTAAGTACTACCGGGCGGCACTCAGCGCCGGTATCAAGCCAGTGGTAGGTGTCGACATGCGCGTGCGCGGTGCGGTACCTGATGGTCAGATCACTCGCGTGCTGTTACTGGTGCAGAACCATACGGGGTATCGCAATCTGACTAATCTGGTGTCGCGCGGATATCAAGAAGGTCAGCAGGATGGTAGCCCGGTGGTTCACATAGACTGGGTGCTGGCGGCGCACGAGGGGCTGATTGTGCTCTCTGCCGGGATTGAGGGCGATGTCGGACAGGCCTTGCAGCGCGGTAACGAGGCCGAGGCGTTGGCAATCGCCAAGCGCTGGCAATCAGTGTTTGATGATCGGTATTATTTGGAATTGAACCGGACGGGTAAAGCGTTTGAAGAACAATACATTGCCGGTGCCTGCGCCATTGCTGTGCAGTGCGATATCCCAGTGGTTGCGACCAACGATGTGCGCTTTCTCGACGCCGATGACTTTAATGCCCATGAGACGCGCCTGTGTATTCAAAGCGGTTATGTACTGGGTGATTCCAGACGACCTAAAACCGTTTCGGAGCACCAGTATTTAAAATCTGCCGCCGAGATGGCAGAACTTTTTGCTGATATCCCGGTGGCCATTGCTAACTCGGTAGAGATCGCTAAGCGCTGCAATTTGACATTGAGTCTGGGTAAACCCGTATTGCCGGACTTTCCAATTCCCGAGGGCATGACCGAAACTGAATTTTTCTATGCATCGGCAAGGGAAGGTTTAGAAATTCGGCTTAAACAGCTGTACGACACCGCCAGCCCAGAGTTTGCCGCGACCCGACAACCCTACGATGACCGACTCACGCGTGAACTGGATGTCATCGCTGGCATGGGGTTTCCAGGTTATTTTTTGATCGTTGCCGACTTCATAAAATGGTCTCGTGACAACGACATACCGGTTGGCCCCGGACGCGGTTCAGGTGCCGGCTCGCTGGTTGCCTACGCGCTGATGATAACTGACCTTGATCCACTGGCCTACGACCTGCTGTTTGAACGTTTTTTAAATCCCGAACGGGTGTCTATGCCAGATTTTGATATCGATTTCTGCATGGATGGGCGTGACCGCGTTATTCAGTATGTTGCGCAAAAATACGGGGCGCATCGGGTCTCGCAAATTATTACCTACGGCACGATGGCGGCCAAAGCGGTGGTACGAGATGTTGGCCGGGTTCTGAGTCACCCTTACGGCTTTGTTGATTCGATTGCCAAGATGGTGCCGTTTGAAGTAGGCATGACGTTGACCAAAGCGATGGCCGAATCAGAGGATCTGTCGCGCGCCTATAAAGATGACGTCGAAGTCACCGCCTTGATCGATATGGCACTGTCGCTTGAAGGCTTGTCACGCAATTGTGGCAAGCATGCCGGTGGTGTTGTTATTGCTCCAACGGCACTGACCGACTTTGCACCACTGTATTGTGAACCGGACGGTTCGAGTCTGGTAACGCAGTTTGATAAAGACGATGCGGAAGATGTCGGGCTGGTCAAGTTCGACTTTCTTGGGTTGCGCACATTAACCATCATAGACAATGCGGTAAAGCAGATCGATAAACACCGCGACACACCACTGAATCTACTGGCGCTGCCACTGGATGACGCACCCACCTACAAAATGCTTCAGGATGCGCAAACAACGGCTGTTTTTCAGCTTGAATCTGCGGGTATGAAGCGCTTAATAGAGCGCCTACGACCAGACAATTTTGAAGACATCATTGCCTTGGTTGCGTTGTATCGTCCCGGTCCGTTGCAGTCCGGCATGGTCGATGACTTTATTGATCGTAAGCACGGCCGTAAAATGATGGCCTGGCCTCATGAGGATTATCAACTTGAGGAGCTGCGACCCATTCTTGAACCCACCTATGGCGTCATCCTGTACCAAGAACAGGTCATGGGTATTGCGCAGGTTATGGCCAAATTCTCTCTTGGCACCGCCGACATCCTACGCCGTGCAATGGGTAAGAAAAAGCCAGAAGAAATGGCCAAGCAGCGGGCCGGGTTTCTCGCCGGTTGTGTGAGCAACAATATTGCCGAAGACCTGGCTGGAAACATCTTCGATTTGGTCGAAAAATTTGCCGGTTACGGATTCAACAAATCTCACTCGGCAGCCTATGCGCTGTTGTCTTACCAAACGGCGTGGCTTAAGTGTCACCACCCAGCGGCCTTTATGTCAGCAGTCATGTCAGCGGATATGGACAACACAGAAAAAGTGCACCAACGATCTCAGTCAACCGAACGACGTTCAATATGAAAACGCGAGTCGCGTTGCGCGACAGTTGGCGGATTCCCGTGACACGCCCAGTGACCGGCGACTGTCGGAAACGATCCAAACCGACAACGCTCGCCGCCTAGCCGAGTTGAACCAACACGAACC
>CALKXZ010000414.1 GCA_938003775.1 uncultured Granulosicoccus sp.
GCCGGGACCAGGCGGGGGCGGGGGTCATGAAAGCGAAAAGCGAAAAGCGGAAATCTGACGCGGGCGGGCTGGGCCGTGAGCAGGCGGGCCCGGGTGGCCGGGGCCGCGCCGATGCAGGCTGCTACCCGACAAATCCACGGCAATACGGGCCTTGTCACGAAACAGATAAACGTTGATACGTAGATCGGAGGTATCGCGTTCCACATTGGGCCGTCGACCCACTTGCTGACGAAATTGATCCACGACGGCATCTTTAACCTTCAGGGCACCGTATTGCGAGTGCGTAATCGCTGATTTGGCGGTAAAAAAGTCCACTGCCAAGGTGCCGTCCACGTCCAGATGATCAGCCCAGTTAACCTGCTGCACCAGTTCGTACAGCGCCTCAGGCGTCGGCGCTTCTCCAGCATGCACCGGCAGCAGTATGCGGTTCGCAACCCGTGACCACAAACACGCCTTATAGCCAGCCGCCAAGGCTCCGGAGAAGCGCACACCCGCGCCAGCAGTTTGTACGTTTTTGAGGCCGATTGCCTTAAGTTCAGTGGCCAGCAAAGACGCCAGACCAGACCCGCAGGTGGCATACAGTTCAGCGTCCGCTGGTATCAGGGACGTTGCGGGTAACTGTGAAGTAGACGACAAGGGCGGGTGACCTGTAAGGCTAGAGTGGGTGAAACGACCGGCAATGCGGGTACAAAGACGCTGGCGCAGGGAGTTTCTACCGCGCGATGTCTTAGGACAGGCATCAACTGTTTACAATAGGCATTGTATACGGGGAAACCAACGTCGCGCCTACTCCCAGCGGCGACAGACACGCTATGAAACTGACAAGTTACGGTGCAGCGGAAGAAGTCACTGGCTCTTGCCATCTGATCGAGACGGGGAATTCGAAAATTCTACTCGATTGTGGGCTTATACAAGGGCGCCGCAAGGATGAGCTGCGTAACCACGACGCTTTTCCGTTCAATCCGGCCGAACTCGATGCTGTCGTGCTCAGTCACGCCCATATAGATCATTCTGGCAGATTGCCGATGCTGATTAATCAGGGCTTCAACGGACGAATTCACACCCATGCCGCCACCTGTGACCTACTGGATATTTTGCTCAAAGATTCAGCTGCACTGAATGCTCGAGATGTCGACTACCGAAACAAGCGCCGTGCGCGAGCGGGTAAACCGCTGCTGACCCCTCTCTACGATAAGCAGGATGTGGAAAAAACCATCAAGCTGTTACAGCCCCTTGAATTTCAGACGCCGCTGCGCATTGCTGAGGGTGTCACTATTCAGCTGTTCGATGCTGGGCATATTCTCGGTTCGGCGATGGTAGAACTGGTGCTTGTCGAACGTGAGCAGTCACGCACTGTGGTTTTCAGTGGCGATCTAGGGCACCGCGGCTCACCGATTCTGCACGATTTCAGTTACTTGAAAAAAGCTGATCTGTTGCTGATGGAAAGCACCTACGGTAACCGCCTGCATCGTGATTGGTCAGAAACACTGGATGAAGTCAGTGAGATAGCCGGCAAGCTGAGCAGCGTGCGGGGAAATATTCTGATACCGGCATTTTCGGTCGGGCGTAGCCAAATGATTCTGTACACCATGGCCCGCTACTTCACGGAATGGAATTTAAAGCGTTACAAGATTTTTCTGGATAGCCCCATGGCGATAAAGGCCAGCGAGGTGTACTTAAAACATACCAACTTGTATGACGAGGAAGCAGCCGCCTATTACAAGGACAACGGCCCGTTGCTAGCAATGCCTAACTTACACTTCTCAGAATCAGCAGATGAATCACGGGCCATCAATGCAATGCCATCGGGTGCGATTGTGGTGGCTGGCAGCGGCATGTGTACCGGTGGTCGCATCCTGCATCATTTCAAGCACAATTTATGGCGTCCCGATGCGCACGTGATCATTTCAGGCTATCAATCTAATGGCACACTTGGCCGTAAACTGGTGGACGGTGCCGATAGCGTTAAAATTTTTGGTCGCCCAACGGCTGTGCGCGCGCAAATTCACACCATTGGCGGACTGTCGGCTCATGCCGATCAGCAAGGCATGGTGGACTGGTATACACACTTCGACAATACACCACCGGTGCTGCTGGTTCACGGCGAGAAAAAATCCATGATTACTCTGGCAGGTAGGCTAAAAGATGAATGCGGCGCGCGAGCAAAAGCTGCTAAACGTGGCAAAACGACAGATTTACTGGCATTAGACAAATTCGGACGATAAAGCGTCGTTTTGGTACGGTTTTGCCACCAAGATTGACGTTAAGTTCGTCCGGCTACGGCAGTAGCGGCGATCTGCCAGTGCAAGATAACAACGTGAGAACACCGATATGAGTATTGAAGAACGAGAGTCGATGGAATTTGATGTCGTCGTCGTCGGCGCCGGCCCAGCAGGTCTTGCCACTGCTTGTCGCCTAATGCAGATCGCCCAGGAAAAAGAGCAGGAAATAAGTGTTGTGGTGCTGGAAAAGGGTTCTGAAGTGGGTGCCCATATTTTATCCGGCGCAGTTATTGAGCCGCGCGCGTTAACAGAACTGTTCCCCGACTGGCAAGCCAATGGCGCACCGTTAAAAACTGCTGTCACACGCGATGACATTCGGTTTTTTACCAGTGCCAGTACATCATTAAAAATGCCCAGCTTCTTATCACCAAAGACAATGCACAATCACGGCAACTATGTCGCAAGTCTGGCTAACCTGACCCGCTGGTTAGGTGAGCAAGCAGAGGCACTGGGCGTTGAGATTTTTCCAGGTTTTGCCGCCGCTGAAATACTGTTCCATGAAGATGGCCGAGTTAAAGGCGTTGCCACTGGCGATATGGGTCTGGACATTAATGGCCAGCCCAAGGATTCCCACGAGCGAGGCATGGAACTGCACGCAAAATACACGGTGTTTTCTGAAGGTTGTCGCGGTCATCTGGGCAAGCAAATGATCAGTCAGTTCAACCTGGATGAGGGCAAGTCACCTCAACACTACGGTATCGGCCTAAAAGAGTTGTGGCAGATTGATCCTGCCAAACACGAACCGGGGGTTGTGGTGCATGGTGCCGGTTGGCCACTGTCGGAAACAAAATCCACCGGAGGCGGATTCCTGTACCACCTGGAGGGCAATCAGGTTGCGGTCGGATTGATCATCGATCTGAATTACTCCAACCCGCATCTGAGTACCTTTGATGAGCTTCAACGCTTTAAACATCATCCTGTCATTCGTGATGTGCTCGAAGGGGGAGAACGCGTTAGCTATGGCGCTAGGGCCATTGCCAAAGGCGGCCTGGATTCACTACCGCGCATGAGCATGCCGGGCGCACTGCTAGTCGGTTGCGACGCAGGCACACTGAATTTTGCAAAAATTAAAGGTACTCACACGGCCATGAAATCCGGCATGGTAGCGGCTGAAACTATTGCCGAAGCCCTTGCCAATGGCGACGAAGGTCGAGAGTTGACAGAGTATAACGATGCCTTCCTTAACAGCTGGGCAGGCGATGAACTTAAAAGTTCACGCAACTGGGGGCCAGCTCTGCACAAATTCGGTATGTACCTAGGCGGTGCCTACAACTTCGTAGACCAGAACTTTTGCGGGGGCAAACTACCGTTTAATTTTCGTGATGACATCCCCGACCATGCCACTTTGAAGCATGCTGACACCTGCACGCCACCGAACTATGTCAAGCCCGACGGTAAGATCAGTTTCGACAAACCCTCATCGGTATTTTTGTCCAATACGAATCACGAAGACAATCAGCCCGTCCATCTGCAGTTGGGTGATGAGTCGATTTCCATAAACGTCAATCTGCCAAAGTACGCCGAACCTGCACAGCGATACTGCCCGGTGGGTGTCTATGAAGTTATCGTGGAAAACGATTTACCGCACCTTCAGATAAATTCACAAAACTGTATTCACTGTAAGACCTGCGACATTAAAGACCCAAGCCAAAATATCACCTGGGTGGTACCCGAAGGCGGTGGCGGGCCGAACTATCCCAATATGTAGGCGAACATGTAGGCCAATATGTAGATGTTCACTTGTTAATGGGCTGAAACAGACTCTCTTAGTTGGGATATTTGCAGCGCTGCATTGCCTGCCTCCCGACCCTTGGTAACAAAGTGATTTTGATAAATCTGAATATGGTGCTCAGTCTCTTGAAAATGATGCGGGGTGAGTGAAACCGAGAGTACAGGAACTCCGGATTCAAGCCCCGCCTGCATCAATCCGCTGACAACAGCTTGTGCCACGAAATCGTGACGATAAATACCACCGTCCACCACAAGAGCCGCTGCAACCACGGCGGCATATTGCTTAGTTTGCGCCAAGTCCCGGGCAAATAAAGGCATTTCAAATGCGCCTGGCACATCAAATACCTGCACTTGCTCCTTGGGAATGACTTGATAAAATCCAACGAGCGCTTGATTAACTATTTCAGCGTGCCAATTGGCTTTGATGAAGGCAAATTGCATAGTGTTCATGTCGTTTCTGTGAATGAATATAAAATTTGTGTTCTTATTCTGCACCTTTAGTCAGGACAGAAAATTGTGTCACTGATTATTAGTCCGATACGCTGACAGTTCAGTGCTGTAAAAGCAAGTCAGTCGGTGCAGCATTTGCAGCACAGATAACCAGGTAATGAGCTCAATAATCGCAGCGGACGACAGTGTACTGTCGCGGCACTCGGCTAGTACGGAATTGGTGATGTCAGCAGGGCTTGACGAGGCGGCTCGCGCCAGTTGCAATACCGCGTGTCGTGTTACCTCGCTGGTGGGTGGCTCGTTGTCAGGGTTTAGTGCATATTGCGCCACCGCGTCCATGTGCGCAGCGTCCACGCCATTAGCCAGACCAAGCACGCGAACATCCAGAATCAATTGGGCATCGGCAACAACGGTTGCAAACACGACACCTGCCATAGCCTTGAGGTTCAGTCCTAACACACTCGTGTGTGGATCCAGGTTCTCGCGCAGCGCACTGGCTATTGCCTTAATACCACGCGCATTCTGCATGCACGAGAGCACTGGGAAATCGTGCCCTGTCTGCTTATGTAGAAAGCCACCCACTGCCGGCCAGCTAGACGGCACACCTTGTTGCCACTGCTTATCCAGACGTAAAGCAGTCGGTGCATAGCGCAGCACTGAGAGCTTTGTCATCAATGTATCAGCAGGCGGCGGCGTTGTCGGATGCCCGGTAATGTCCAAGCGCCTGCCAGCCTTACCGGGGTTCCAGTTCGCGCCCAGCGTTGTGCGAGTTTCTGCCACCGTCGACGCTTCAAGATCGACACCTAACACGTCCATGAACTTGTTGAGAAAGCCCATCATTACAATGCCCAGCACAATCCACTCAGCTTCAGACGGGTTAAAGCAAGCCAGCAAAGCATCTTTCTCATGCGCGGTTAGCTCACAAGGAACTCGGGCCAAGGAACGAGCAACCGCTATGGTTGCCAATTCTTGTTCGGTGAAATCATCACCACCGACCAATGCCTTAGCCATTTTCTCAGGCGAGGCGCCTCTGCGCAGAGCAAACGAACAGGTATGCGCTGAACAATAGGCACATTCAGCCGAACGACTGGCCACATAGGTGCCGAGCCCAACAACAGCTTTTGGGGCTCCCCCTATGCCAAAAATACCAAACGGTAGATTCAGAAAATTGGGAACGATGATGTTATAGGTTCTGAAAGCTGGCGGCCAGATTTCAAGGTATGGGTCGCAATTGGGAACGACCCCGATAAGCACCCGCACCAGATTAAGCAACGCACCATAGCGCTCATGCATCAGGGGCATAGGCACAGCATCGGCACTCAGCAATGTAATCAATACATCATCGGGTTCGAGTTCTGATTTCGTTTGTGTCTGTGTCTGTATCTGTGTCTGTGTCTGTGTCTGTGGTTGTGTCAAGAGTCAGTTTCTCGTCAATGTGATGTCCGTAGCTGCAAAGGTGTTTTCGTCGTCCCTACCGTGCTGGTATCTCGGATTAGAACACGACATGCAAGGCTTCATCGACATGAAAAGTACAGGATTCCATCCAATGGTGTTGCCGTCTCGTTACAGGCTCGGCAGGACCATTGATGCACAGCATGGTCAGTGGCCGGTCTTGAGCGCGTTGTTGACGGTCTTTGCTGCTGAAACAGGCAGCATACGACCAGGGGGATTATAGCTTGCTGACATTGTTGCATCGCCCATAAAATTCGCACATCGTTCTAATGCGACCAGCTTAACATCACCGCGTATTTCCAGCAATCCATAACTGGATGAATATCCAGCATTATGGATATACCCGCACAACTGACTCAACGCCAGATATTGCCCAGCCGTGTGCTTACTGAGGATGGTTCGGGGTTGTCTGCAGTACTCAAACATGAGACAACAGACATTAACAGTTTTAATTTAACGACTAATTGACCACCGTCAACACAAGTTTCGCTTACTAGTAAACTAGTGGGTTGGACTACCCATGAATAATTACTGCGCGATAGTCAAATCATAACGTAAGGAGTCAACTATGATCGCTAATAGCAACACAGCCAAGCCTGCCCTAGTATCGTTCGGTGTAACTGCCCAATTATCGGCTCTATCAGTTGTCGCATCGTTGGCCCTGTCGCCTGCTCATGCCATGCTATGCCATCGGTCACAGGCTTAACAATATCTTGGCCAGATGACGGATATTATCAGGTACAAACAACTACTGACTACTCCACAACCTGTGAAGCTACACGACAGTGCACCGTATCAGTAAGTGAGTACACGGTTATCAACCATACAACGGGTCAGCGTTTTGAAAATGTTGTAGTCAATAACCCGATGGGTAACGATACAGATCTAAGCTTTGACGTGGTTGGAAACAGCTTACTCTTTCCTGAAGATAATTGGTTTCAAGTTCAAAACAGAACAAGTTTCGAATCCTTGTGCAACGGAGAAAGCAGTTGCTTGCTTGAACCCGGCTGCTATATCGTTATCAACCATACCCTGGGACAACGAATTGAAAACGTGGTTATTGGCCAACCAGATGGACCGGTAAACCCAGGCAACCCACCCTTGGTTAATGAACCCATGATAAACGGCAACGTTATTAGTTGGGCTGGCGGTAGCTGGTATCAAGTACAGAAAAGCCGTAACTTTACGTCCGTTTGTCAGGGCGGCCGAAGCTGTGAAGTGACACTTGGCACTTATCACGTCATTAATCATACAACCGGCACCCGCTATGAGAACATCGTGGTCAATAGCACAACACCGAACCCACCCATAAACCCAGGGGTGCCACCGGTGGGCATATATCCTTCACAACTGCTGACAAGCGATGCGACTGAGCCAGTTCCCGTTAACCCCCGCTGATATTGTGCAGACACAACTTTTAGTTCAATTACCTATCAGTGCAAATTTGATCAGCGCTGGCGATGTGAACGGCGATGGAATAAGAGATTTATTCGTTGCTGCGCCCAGTGACGTATCAAGTGGTGTGATCTATAGCGCCACGGATCTTGATGTCGTGATTGACAGCCGATTGAGTTTGCGTGAGCTATCGCTGTTTCCCGGCTGCAGCCAACAATTTTGCAGCACACTACCGATTGGGGATTTCGATAACGATGGCTACGATGACTTGTACGTGTCACGTTTTGGCGCTAACAGTTGTGGTTTTTCCAGCCACATAGCAGTGGTGTACGGTAAAGCCGGTGGCATTCAAACAAGTGGATAATTTCACGGCATATTCAGCCGATCAGATCACCCGTATTGTGGGTGAGAATGGCGGTGACTGCTGCCCCAAAGCAATTGCGACACCCGATGCACTCGGTGATGTCGATGGAGACGGTGCAACCGACCTCATCCTGAATACATTTTTTCCTGACTCTTTGCGCTATCTTCTGTTCGGCATGAGGCAGGCGGACACTGATTAATACGCAATAACCATCACTAATATTCACTCTGGCGAGTTTGATGTGGGTAGCACCGATATCACCGTTGATGAGCTTACTGCTGGCGCACAGGCGATTGTTGAAGTGACATTAGTATCGAGTAAAAACCCGGCCACTCAAACACTGCGCCGAACGGTACCTGCGTACCCTACTAGTGAGAACCTAACAGCGACGTTGATTGCTCCACGCCTTGGAGTCATCCATTGCCACAGCGACAGAGCAATAGCATCACGGTAACAACGCCCGATAGATAACACAGCAATTAATTCGATAGATTACGCGGGCATTAATATCGCTAAACGAAAGGTTTACTCAGCAGGTGGCACCTTCGGCTTCGTTACGCGTGCAGCACGCTTAGCTTTCGCTTTCGGCACATCACCACTGTCACTCTTAAGCGCAGCACTCTTCGCCGCCGATGCCGCACTGGTTTTTTTCGCAACCTTCTTCGCTGCTGCTTTCGGCTTCGGCGGTGCATCAGCTGAGTCATCGGCAGCCTTAGCTCGAACACGCGGCTTAGCTGCTGGAGACTGAGCTCCCTCTGCAGAAGACTCCGCTGAATTGACCGCACTTCTTGGCTTGCGTGGTGCTCGAGGTTTCTTCGCTGGTGTAGCGTCAGAGCTCGGAGCGGCTGGGCTTGCCACTGCGGCTGAGGTTGTTGATGCGGTAGGTGCCGCTGCGTTTGTTTTAGTAGGTGTTGTCGACGGCGTCGACGATTGCTGTGAATTTACCGGCGTGTTTGCCACGGATGCACCCGTACTCGGCGTCTCGTTTGTACCTTTATCGAAATTGTTGTTAGCGGCGCCTTCAGCGCTTGCACTATCGGCTGCATGCGGCCGATTTTGATCACCCTGTGGTCGCGGATTCTGATTCCTGTTGCGGTTGCGACTCTGATTACGGTTACGATTCTGGTTACGGTTTCGGTTCTGATTTCGACCGTCCGCACGCGGTTGCCCGTTCGTTTGATTCGGGTTCTGCGCACCCTCGCCCTGATGGGCTTGATGTTGAGCCTGCGCTCGATTGGCATTGGGGTTACGGTTTTGCTGATTGTTTCTGGGCTGACGGCCCTGTGTGTTTCGACCCTGGGCATTTCGGCCCTGAGTTTTTCGTCCTTGACTACGAGGCTGTCCTGGTTGCCGTCGGTTCTGGTTGCCACGCCCTTTGCGATTCCCCTGTCCTTGACCCGCAGCACCAAACACCAGGCTACCCACCTGATAAGGATCCTCCATGCCAATGAGATTACTGTCTGAAGGAAACCGGTTATTAACATTACAGTTATCACGATTACCGAAATTGTCGTCTTCGTGTTCAATCCGGGTGGCGGCTTCGGGCAATGCCCGATTACCAATATTATCCATTTCCTCGGTCAATTCACGAGGCGGTTTCAGTGCTCGGTTACCACGCTCGATACGGTTACCTATGTTGTCGTCAGAATTACGTGAACGATTGTTACGACTGTTCGAACGTCCACTACGCTTCTTGCGATTACGACTTTGCTGATTACCCTCCCCACGGGGGCCCGAATTGCTGTTATTGCGCGATCGAGGGCCACGTTGCCCACGCTGCGCAGAACTGTTTCCTGAAGATCCTGGCTGAGCATCCGCCGCCGCACCAGCACTGGCTCGAGCGGATTCCGGCATATCACTATTCGTCATACGTCTGCACTTACCTGGTTTTTATCACTGACCATCATTACTCCATCTGGCAGATACTGGCCTGCGTTCTGACCAGAAACTGCCTTTTTTACCTGAACAAACGCCGCTAGGGTTACTGTTCTTCAGTTTAAGGATTACACGATCCGAATTGATAGACCACTACGATTTCCGCTACGACTCTCGCACCACAGTGATGCCTGATAAACTGGCATTATTGTGAATTTATCAGCTGGCATTCAGTCAATCAGCACAAAAAATTTGCCAAATTGCCGTTGTACGGTGGACTACGTTACTTGCCTGCAACAAGACCTATATTTTCATGAGAGAACTTTTTCTCGTCAGGTGCCGCCGTTCAGCACAACTGTTCGTAGCAAAACACAGCTACTTTAAAGCAGAGTAGCCGTTAGTATACGCCACCTGGTTCGGTTAGTTGTCATTAATGGCCACACATCCGAAGCAATCTAGCTTTTATATACGGCAAGCATCATTCCGGCTTGCTGTTTGCCTTGATCTTCACCTGACATTTTCTCACAGAATATTCCCAACGTGAATACAGATTCCCTTGCTCGCTGGCAGCTGGAGTGGTTCGGCAATATCCGGGCCGACTTACTGGCAGGCCTTGTTGTGGCGCTTGCACTGATACCTGAAGCCATAGCCTTTTCAATCATTGCCGGTGTCGACCCCAAGGTCGGGCTCTACGCATCCTTTTCCATCGCTGTCATCGTCTCAATCACGGGTGGTCGTCCCGGTATGATTTCGGCGGCAACCGCTGCAACCGCTGTTTTAATGGTCACACTGGTTAAAGACTATGGGCTGCAATACTTGCTGGCAGCGACGGTTCTGGCTGGGTTACTTCAGATTGTGGCGGGGCTGCTGCGTCTGGGCGCCATTATGCGATTTGTCTCCAGATCCGTCATGACAGGCTTCGTAAATGCGTTGGCAATTTTGATCTTTATGGCCCAGTTACCCGAGTTGATCGACGTGCCGCAACTGACCTATGTCATGGTGGCTGCGGGCCTGGGAATCATTTATTTGTTGCCGAGGATAACCCAGGTGGTGCCCTCACCACTGGTATGCATTATTTTGCTGACAGGTGTCTCGCTCGCGCTGGGCCTGGACATTCGCACCGTGGGCGACATGGGCGAATTACCCGACTCTCTGCCGATCTTTCTGTTGCCGGATATTCCGCTGAACCTGGAGACCTTAAAAATTATTCTGCCCTACTCTGCAGCTGTGGCCGCTGTTGGTTTGCTAGAGTCGCTGATGACTGCCTCTATTGTTGACGAGCTGACTGATACCCGCAGCGACAAAAACCGGGAGTGTATCGGCCAGGGAATTGCCAATACAGCCACAGGATTCATTGGCGGCATGGCTGGCTGCGCCATGATCGGCCAGTCCATCATTAATGTGAAGTCCGGCGGTCGCGGTCGTCTATCCACCTTCTGTGCTGGCCTTTTTTTGCTACTGATGATTGTCTTTCTGGGCGACTGGGTAAAGATGATTCCTATGGCAGCACTAGTCGCCATCATGATTATGGTGTCAATTGGAACCTTTAGTTGGTCGTCGTTGCTGAACTTAAGAGATCATCCTCGCAGTTCATCCATTGTTATGTTGGCAACGGTTATCGTGGTGGTTGCCACCCATAATCTAGCGATTGGCGTTTTGGTCGGAGTCCTGTTTTCGGGTATTTTTTTCGCCTGGAAGATCTCGCAAATATTTCGCGTCACATCCACTTTGTCCGCTGATGAACGGCAGCGAACCTATTTAGTTGAAGGGCAGCTGTTTTTCGCATCAAGTGATGAATTCACGGCATCCTTCGATTTTAAAGAAGCACTGGAAAAAGTGGTTATCGATGTCGGCAATGCGCATATCTGGGATATATCCAGTGTGCAAGCGCTGGATATGGTGGTATTAAAATTTCGACGTGAGGGCAGCGAAGTAGAGATCATAGGGCTAAACGAAGCCAGCGAAACCATCGTTGATCAATTGGGTGTGCATGACAAACCCGGTGCGCTTGACGATATGATTGGTCATTAAATGCAAGGGGCTAAAACGGTGTCAAAAACAGTAGCTGTTATCGATGGATCTGCCTACTCTGCCAGTGTTTGCGAACACGCAGCTTGGGTTGCCAATCGCGCCAACAACGATGTGGATATCGTACATGTCCTGGGTCGTCGCAATGCCTCCAGCGAACCCGCCAACCTTAGTGGCAGCATTGGCCTGGGTGCGCGCTCAGCACTGCTGGCAGAACTGGCTGAGCTAGATGCACAGAAAGCACGGCTTGCACAAAAACGTGGCCGAGCCATACTGATCGACGCAGAAGAGCTTGTATCTCAACGCGGCGTTAAAAACATTCACACGCGGCTGCGCAATGGTGAGATCGTTGAAACAGTGCAAGAGTTGGAAGCAGAGGCCAACCTGATCGTTATGGGTAAGCGCGGCGAAGCCGCCGACTTCGATTCGTTACACCTGGGTTCTAATCTGGAGCGTGTAATACGCTCAACGCACACACCCGTACTGGTTGCCGCTCGCCGATTTCAACCCATTACAAAAGTGTTACTGGCCTTTGATGGTGGTCCGAGCTCGCTGAAAGCAGTCGAGTATTTTTCAGCTAGCAAACATTACAACGATTTAGCGTGCCATCTGTTGCATGTGGGTACCGAGTCGACACAGCGAACCCGCCAACTGGAAGGTGCTATTGCTATGTTGAAGAACGGCGGCTATCAAGTCAGCGGAGAAACAATGCCAGGACAACCAGAAACTGTTATCGCCGAGCAAGTTGAAGCGAATGACTACGAGCTAGTCATTATGGGCGCCTATGGACACTCGCGAATTCGCAACATGATCATCGGTTCCACCACAACTGAAATGATCCGTTCTTGCAAAGTACCGGTGCTGTTGTTTCGCTGATTAACCCGACTTGAATTTTTCAAAATTGACACCATATTGCACAGCAGAACAACAGGCTGATGTATAAGAGGCATTGCCCATGAACAACTTCAAACAACAATTGGCTCCCGGTTGGTCAGGCGTCAATATAGGTATTTCGGTGGTGCTGTTTCTTGTCGGTCTATGGCCGCTGGGGCTGCTCATGATCGCCTACATTTTATGGGGTCAACGCGTCGGCCTGGATCTAAGCCGCCCTGAAACACTGGGCGTGTTTTGGAAACGTCTAACGAGCGCTTGGCGAGCTGGAATCGATGCCTTTACAAAACACTAAGTTATCTAATTTTTTGTAAAAAAAATAAATAATTACAAAGACTTATACATGCTTCAGTACAGAGGTGAAACGTAGTCGCATTTCATACTAATTGCTATCGGCCGCTAGCTTTCTCTACCACGCACCTGCGCATTCTTTCGGTTGGCAAATTGTTTCATGGAAGTTTATCTGAGGTCCGCAATCCGTACTGCGACGCCGTCTGGTGGAAACACGCTCCTAGTCAAGACGCGCTACTAATATGCGCGCATTACTTCAGTACCTAAAACCACCCCACCGGTTGGGCGCACTGCTGGCGTGTCTAGTGTGCGCCCCTGTGTTGCTCTACACAGCACATACACTGAACTATCACAACCAGAATACGCGCATAGAAGCAGACGCTGGTAGCGTATCTCGTGACATAGGCCAACAATTTAGCGAAATAAGAACGCTGATGGCCTCTTTGGTTGGACTGCATTACGCATCCAGTGAACTGAACAATTCAGCCTTACTGTTATTCACTGAAGAACTCAGAAAAAAAGCACCCTATATCACTGGAATCGGACGCTATGAGCGAATAGCTGGCAATCAGCGTAGCGAGTTTGAAAGTCATATGAGCCAGACTGGCTTGTTTGGACTGGAAGTCACACAAATTAACGACAATGGACGCACCTCGATTCGCCCAGATGCCAAATACTACTACCCAATCTCCATGTTCGAACCTATGGCCTTGGGTAATCTGCAATTATTGGGCGCTGATCTTGCGACTGTTCCCGGTTTGCAGGACCAGTTAGACCTGATAGCCAAACGTAATGGATCATTGTTAAGCAGCATGCCAGACAACTGGCCCAATGGCGGTGATCTTATGCTGTTTCGGCCGGTCTATAGAGCTAAAAGAGCACCACAGAATCCATTGTCACGTACTCTAAAATCGGCCGGTGGCTTTTGGATAACCATTGATATGGCCACGTTGCTCAAAGATGTCTCAGCCGAGCAAAATGAATTTGATCTGTCCGTAAAATTGGTTGATGATCATTTCGAGAAACTGTTGTACAGCCGGGTTGCAACACAAAGCGAGCCTTTATATTTCAGCTCTTTATACAAGCGCAAAACATTTACCGAACAGTGGCCGTCCACAGCCAAGTCCCTGGTAATTACATTGCACCGTGAGCTTGGCTACTCTGCTAATACGCTGTTGGGCAATCTGGCTATACTGGGTGTGTTGCTGCTAATGGGTGCGATGCTGATGGCACACATCGCAAACAAACGAACCAGAATGAGAGACCGGCAACGTGATCGATACGCCCTGTTCAAAGAACGCGAGAAAGCCGAGAAGACACTTAACTCAGTTCAGGACTCCATCATCACACTTGATGAAAATTATTGTATTGCGCATATCAATCCGGCAGCTGTCATTCAGTTCAGTGCAAAACCAAGCAATACCGTGGGTCGACCACTGAACAATATTATTCAATTCCAGCTGGTTGACGATACGTTCGGCATATTCAATGTTGAAGCTGCACTTGCTAATGTGGCACACAACGGCGAGGATGAATTCGACGTTGTGCCCGTAGACCACGCCCGGCCTGACTGCGTATTGCGTCTAACACTGACAAGTACCAGAAGCCATTCAGGTGACATAACCGGACATATTTTGGTACTGCGCGACATTAGCCATGAACACAGGTTGACCTTAAAGCTTGAATATCAAGCCAACCATGATGCGCTGACCGGTTGTAGTAACCGATATTATTTTGAACAAACACTGGCTAACCTCATAGAAAAGCTGCCGACAAGTGGCTTAACTCACGCACTATGCTACATGGATCTCGATCAATTTAAAGTGATCAACGATACCTGTGGACACTGCGCAGGCGATCAACTGTTAACTGAGTTAACAGAGAACATGATGCTGATCATTCGCGAAGGAGATGTATTATCGCGCCTGGGAGGTGACGAATTTGGCTTACTGATGATCGATGTCAGTAGCGAGGATATACAGGCGATCACACAACGTGTCTTCGAGTTCTTTCAAAATTACGTTTTCTATCATGAAGAAAAAGCATTTGCAGTGCGAGCCAGTATCGGCGTGGTACACATAGACCAATCCTGCAATAGCATAAAAGATGTCCTAGCTTCGGCGGATATTGCCTGCTATGCGGCAAAGGATTCAGGTCGCAACAGCATGTACGTCTATTCGAAAACCGACGACACAATGGCAGAACGATCGGTAGAGCTGAGCTGGTTACCGCGTTTGCAGAACGCATTACAAAACGATGAATTCCGACTGCATGTTCAAGCGGTGGCATCGGTCAGTTCACAAAGTACCCCGAACTCAGTCGAGCACTTCGAGTTCCTGCTTCGTTTGGCCAATTCTGATGGATCTGAAAGTACACCGTGGAAATTTATCCAAGCGGCAGAGCGATACGATCTGATGCGCGAAATAGACAAATGGGTCATTCGCAATTCACTCAGCACAGTAGCCGAACTAAGCGATAGCGTTGGTGGTAACTGCAGCTTTTCCATTAACCTGTCAGGCCAATCAGCAGCCGACCCCACGTTAAAGGACTACATTCGTGAGCAACTGCTGCACTACAAGGTAGACCCGTCACACATTTGGTTTGAATTGACCGAAACTGCCGCTATCTCACATTTTTCAGTAGCACTGGATCTGATTAAGAGTATTCGGGATTTGGGTGCGAAAGTAGCGCTGGACGATTTTGGATCGGGTCTAAGTTCATTTGGTTACCTGAAAAATCTACCTGTGGATATCATCAAGATAGATGGACAATTCATCAAAGAGATAGCCAACAATCCGATCGATCGTGAAATGGTCAGAGCCATTCACCAGGTGGGTAAATCGATGGGCATCGTCACAGTTGCTGAATTCGTTGAAGATCAGGCAATATTAGATGAACTGGCAAGCATCGGAATTGACTATGCGCAGGGGTACCACATTGGCAAACCTTGCAATATAAAAGAAGCGATGAACCGGCTGGAATCAAACCAGTCGAAAGCCGCCTAATGTGTCGTGCAGTTAATTTGCTGACACAGATTATATTCACAACATCATCAGAACTAGGCAGAAAAGCGAAGCGTATTGAGTATATAAAGCGCTTTTCTAACGCCGCTCTGGCGGCGCTAGGGACGACATGCGTTACCGAATTAGCCGCAAGACCCACAAGATACGGCAAGGCGCTTAGTGGCGCGCTGATGCATTACACACATTACTGCTTAGGACTGAAGCGATCAGGTTTGAAGGCGTCTAGTGCCACTGGATCAGCTGCACCGCTAATCAGATCTGCAACCAGACGCCCCGTCTTGGCACCGCCTGTCAGACCGATGTGATGATGACCGAAAGCTGTGTATACACCGGTGTTTCGAATCTGACCTATAAAAGGCAAACTGTCCGCTGGGGCCGGCCGATGACCCAGCCATTCCACCGTGTTACTGCTGTGCATTTCCGGGAACACGTGTTTAACCTGGCGCCTTAAGAACGCTATCGGCTCTGTTGAAGGCCCTGCATCCAGTCCGCCCAGCTCGACCACACCGGCGCAGCGTAAACCATCATGCATCGGTGTTGCCACGAATTTACCCGAGGCAATCATAGTCGGTGCATTCAGATTCACCGACGGATTCTCAAATATCACGTGATACCCGCGCTCGGCCTCCATCGGTATTGTCAATCCCATCTTACGGGACAACGGGCCAGACCAGACACCAGCGGCAAGAACCACTGAATCACACTCAATTCGCTCCTGATCACATACGACTGCGCACACTTTGCCATCGCGTAGCTCGATGTCTTGGACGGCCAACTGCTGGATCTTCCCGCCTAAGCCAAGCAATACCTCAGAGAGAGATTTAACGTACAAACCCGGACTACGTATGTGTCCATGATTTTTCATTACCGCAAGCAGTTGAATATCCGCGCCCAAAGCCGGTTCTTTTTCGCGTACCGCTTGACCTTGAATCAGCTCCGGTTCAAAACCGTTGTCTTTTCGTAGTGCCCACGTAAAACGCTCCTGCTGAAATTCCGCCATAGAACGGTAGGCAAACTGGTAGTCGGAAGGTACTAACCACTGGTCAGCTATGGTGTTACCCGCAAGATCCTGATGCTGCTCCACGCTGTCACCAATAATATAGGTCAATCGCTCTGCAATGCGTCGTGTGTCACTCTCGTTTGCGTAGGATAGGTAGCGCCACAACCAAGGCGCTAACTTAGGCAGGTAGGACCAACGTAAAAACAGCGGGAAGTCGGCATTAAGCAGCATACCGGGTGCCTTGTGAATGAGACCTGGTGTTGTTACCGGCACCACCGCACAGGATGCCAATACGCCGCCATTGCCATGGGATGTCCCTTCACCCGGTGGCAGCCTATCGACCAACGTCACCTGTTTTCCGGCGCGCGCCAGCCATATGGCCGTAGAGACGCCGACAATACCAGCGCCAATAACAACCGTGTGAGATGTATTGCAAACCGTATTCATCAATGACTCTATCAGGCTCTAAACTATTCAGCAGGAGCGATCGGTATCACGCAACAGGCAATGGAGCCACCTGCCTCATGGTAGTCACTGTGCGCTCTGCTGATACATTCTGCTGATGCGTTCTGCAAATGCGTTCGCGCAACTGCAGAACGACACCCACCTGCGAACATAACGGAAAGCAAAACGGCCGACATAAGGTCGACCGTTTTGCTGGCACTAACAAATCAAACTGTGTGACTGATCCCTATCAGGAATCAATCAAAAGCTGTGCACGAATCACTGCAAAAATGACGTGTCAACAACAGCTGAATAGTCATCACGCGCGGGATTTTCAGGTGTTGCAAAAGCGGCACCAACAACACTGATAGCTTCTGAGGCCAAACCGCCTTCATTGAAGTACTCATTGAGCTGCTGCTCAGCCGTTGGGAAAATGAAATCAGCCATTTGGGCACGAGTCGCTTCAAGATCCAGACCTGCATCTTTAGCAATAACCATCACTTCATCGTCTGTGTCAGAAAATGATTCGTTAGCAGCATGGGTAACTTCTAGGAATGAGCGCAGTAAATCAGGGTTTTCCTGAGCAAATTTTTCAGTCACTGACACAACATCAAAGCTGATAATGCCTGCTTCTTGCTTTTGTTCCGGTGTCATCAAAGCCGCACCCGCTTCATACATTTTGGACATGGATGCAGCACCAAATCCACAGGCCATTGCAACACTGCCATCGGCCAGTGATACCGCAGCATCGGCAGGTACTTGGTCAATAACGTTGATCGCTGAAACATCAACTTCCAGTGCACGCATCATCATACGAAAGCTGTAATCAGCCATGGTCGCCAGAGGCACAGCAACTGCTTTGCCTTCCAGTTCTGATGCATTGGTGCTATCGATTCCTTCACCTGTACGAACGACGCAATCATTGGCTGGATACTGAACTGCGATAGATACCAACTTGATTGGCGCGTTAGCATTGACGGCATTAATGAACGGCGCCAGACCTTGGCTGTAAGAGATATCGATGTCCCCCGCCAGCATGGCTTCGGTCATCTGAGTACCTGCATCAAAATTTGTCCAGTTGACAGGAACGCCCATGTCATCGTCGTAGGCTTTTAGTACTTTGGGGATCTGGTTGGGTGTGGCCCACTCCAGAAAAAACGCAACATTAACTTCATCAGCCGCCTGAGCACCGGTGGTGCCAGCAACCACAAGTGCCGCCGCGGATAATGCGTGTACAGCAGATTTACGCAAACTCATTTCAACTCCAAATAGTCGTTTTTGGTGAGTGCCTTAAGGATAAGACAACCAGCCCAGTATCAGCATATTTGATCGAAAAATCAACGCCGTATGCCAAGAGCGTGAATTGAACCCGGGAATTGACCACGTCAATCGGTATACGCTCTCAGTCAGGGCGTGTTTTACATTGGAAAAACCATTCATTAGTGCCAGTCATGAACACATTAACCGCTCGTGTTCAGTGATAACTTGTAAGCTGAACACCGACAACGATGTAACAATTTTTCACAAACCCATCAATGGGAAAATTCTGGTTGACGCTTGTCTGAGAAAGCGCTCATACCCTCTTGCTGGTCAACGCTACCAAATAGCGAATAGAAAGCGTGGCGTTCAATCGCCAGTCCCTGCGTCAGTGTTGTATTCATCGCAGCGTTCACTGATTCTCGATTCAGTAGTACCGCAGGCGCTGAATAAGAAGCAATCTGGCGCGCAACCTTACGTGCCTCGATGAGCAGCTCCGAACACGGCAACACTCTGGCCACCAAGCCGGATCGCTCGGCCTCCAGCGCGCCCATCATTCGCCCGGTCAGACACAGGTCCATAGCTTTTGCCTTGCCAATTTGGCGTGTCAGGCGCTGCGTTCCTCCCAGTCCAGGCATCGTACCGATACGTACTTCCGGCTGGCCGAACTGCGCATTCTCGGCACAAAGAATAAAGTCACACATCATCGCTATCTCGCAGCCACCACCCAAAGCATAACCGGCAACAGCTGCTACTGTCGGTGTTCGGCAGTTAGCTATGCAGGTCCAGTCATTCAAAAAATTTGCCTGTAATGCATCAAGGTATTCGACATTCAGCATCTCTTTAATGTCGGCTCCCGCGGCAAAGACCTTGTCGGACCCTGTGAGAACAATGGCACGCACAGTGGCATCACTATCCCACGCAGTAATGACTTGCAGAACTTCTCGCATCATTTCCTGATTCAGTGCGTTCATCGCCTCTGGCCGATGCAACGTCAAGGTGCCCACATTGTCTTCAATGCAGGTGGTTATGGTATTGAATGTCATCGAATTACTCCGCCCGAGTTTATAAGAATCTGCCGGGTTGGCATGGCTCTGCTGGAATACCGCATTGTTTATAGTAGGGTAACTGAGCGCGCCGATCAGCGTGTCTTTGCCTTATCCCTTTGTTGTATCTGGCAAGAGCACCCGGCAAGAGCGCTTCAAACACAAACGAGTCTCCCACCGGACTTGCCCCTATTTGTCGCAAAGGCTGTAAAAACAGGGTGGAAGCAGGTATGGTGTTACCCCATAACCCGACGGTTATTCTCTGACAATCTGCGATCGCAAGGCAACGGCATTTTATGAGCGCAACGGCACAGGCTGCTTCTTCCTCTCATGTACGGGGCGCGGCAGTACGCTTTGAACACGTACAAAAAAGCTATGATGGGGTCGTACTTGTTGTCAAGGATTTGAACCTGGACATCGCTCCTGGTGAGTTCGTTACTATGCTTGGTCCGTCCGGCTCTGGTAAGACCACCTGCCTGATGATGCTGGCTGGATTTGAACCCGCTACACACGGGGAAATATTTCTCAACGACAAACCCATTAACAATGTGCCTCCGCGCAAGCGCGGTATCGGTATGGTGTTTCAGAACTACGCACTGTTTCCACATATGAGCGTGGCGGAAAATCTTGCGTTTCCACTGGAAATTCGCAAGCTCGGCAAAAGTGAACGAGATGCCAAAGTTAAACGTGCGCTAGACATGGTAGAGCTCGGTGCGTTTGGCAACCGACGCCCTGCGCAGCTCTCTGGTGGTCAGCAGCAGCGTGTGGCCGTTGCCAGGGCCTTGGTATTCGACCCGGATCTGGTACTGATGGACGAACCACTCGGCGCGCTGGACAAACAACTGCGCGAACAGATGCAATACGAGATTAAGCATATCCACGAGAGCTTGGGCGTCAGCGTGGTCTATGTCACCCACGACCAGACCGAGGCATTGACCATGTCAGACCGCGTCGCCGTGTTCCAGGACGGTGTTATCCAGCAACTGTCCTCTCCGGACGAACTGTACGAAAGTCCGCAGAATTCTTTCGTTGCGCAGTTCATCGGCGAAAACAACAAGCTCTCCGGCACGGTGACTAACGTCAACGGGGACCGCTGCACACTGACGCTGGACGATGGCACCCGAATCATGGCAGAAGCCGTTAACATCGATGGTGTCAATTCTCATTCAACAATCTCCTTACGCCCAGAGCGCGTGGAACTGGAACCGACTGAATCGCGAGATAACGTGGTTAACGGTATCGTCAAAGAAGTGCTGTATTTAGGTGATCACCTACGTATCGTAATGAGTGTTGCCGGTAATGACGAATTCATCGTTAAGGTACCCAACGGCGGACGAAGCGTTACACCCGTCGAAGGTCAATCCTACAAGCTGGGGTGGAGCGCCGGTGATGCCAAGGCGTTGGATTCGGTGGGTTGAAAGTAAACAAACGAGTATTTTTCCTGCATTGCCGCTAACCGCTCATGAGTCTCATGTTACGCTTTCATAGGAAACCACAGAGGAGATCCTAAATGAAATTAACTGCAGTACTGGCTAGTGCATTCGCACTCAGTGCAGTCAATATGGTTGCTACCGCAGCCGAAGAATTACCCGCCTGCGAAGATTGCAGCGATGCCATGACAATCGTGTCTTGGGGCGGCGCTTATTCCAATTCGCAACTCGAGGCCTATCACAAGCCATACACTGAATCCACCGGCGTGGAGATCATCAACGATGAGTCATCCGCAGAAGCGGTTGCCAAGTTACGCGCCATGAACGAAGCCAATAACGTTACCTGGGATGTGGTTGACGTGGTCGCAGCAGACGCTATCCGTTTGTGCGATGAGGGTCTGGCGATGGAAATAGACGCGGACGAACAACTGGCTGCGGCCCCCGATGGCACTCCGGCCTCAGAAGACTTTGGTGACCTGCTGGTCTCTGACTGCTTCATTCCCCAGATCGTTTACTCAACCACTTTCGGCTATCGCTCAGATGTGGAAGGCTGGAATGGCAATGCACCAGAGGATATCTGTGCCGTATTTGACACCGCAGCGTTTCCGGGCAAGCGTGCTCTGGAAAAGCGGCCTATCAACAACGTGGAATGGGCACTGATCTGTGACGGAGTCGCCAAGGACGATGTCTATGACGTGCTCAGCACTGACGAAGGAGTCGCTCAGGCCCTGGCCAAGCTCGACACGATAAAAGACGACGTAATCTGGTGGTCAGCCGGTGCCGAGACGCCACAGCTGCTGGCTGACGGTGAAGCGGTCATTGGGTCCACCTACAACGGTCGATTGTTTTCTGTCATCGAAGAGCAAAAGCAACCTGTTGCCATGCTGTGGGATGCTCAGGTATTCGACCTTGATGGCTGGATCATTCCTGCTGGACTCGATGAAGAGCGCAAAAACCGCGCCCTGCACTACATCAAATTTGCCACGGACACACAGCGTCTAGCAGACCAGTCCAAGTACATCTCATACGGCCCCGCCCGCGCTTCATCGGCACCACTGGTTGGTCAGCATGCAGAACTGGGTATCGACATGGCACCACATATGCCAACCGATCCCAACAACGCGGCTAACACCTTTTTGTACAACTACGAGTGGTGGGCTGACAATCGTGATGATCTGGATGCCAAGTTTCAGGCATGGCTCTCACAGTAAACCCACACCAAGACGGGTTTAACCACTCAATGGCATTTGAACTGCCAACCCTGCTGAAGGGTTAGTCATAATGCTGAAACAGTCCGGCCGTAGCCAGATTTATCCGCTGCGGCCGGATAAATGCCCCTCCGCCAGATCCCTACCCACCCACACTGAACGAGGTCTTCCCCGGTTGTGAGCGCAAGTAGCACGGAATTGTCACACTCACAGACCCACCCTGCCGCTGATCCGTTGACACGGGATGGTCAACCGCTGAAGAAGAGCCTAGCTCGCGCTCTACGCAGAGAAAAGTTAAGAGCGCTGCTTCTTATTTCACCGTTGCTTATCTTCGTATTGGTCAGCTTTGTCATGCCAATCGGCGACATGCTGTTTCGCTCGGTAGAAAATAAAATTGTTGCGGACACCATCCCGGGTACTGTTCGAGCGTTAGCCAATTGGGACTCCAACAGCGACGAGCCGCCAGCCGAGTCCGTCTTTGCTGCTCTGGCTAATGACATGATGCTGGCACAGGAGAAAAAAACTCACACCAGACTCGGCAGTCGTCTGAACTACGATCAGCCCGGTATTTCCAGCGTTTTTCGCAAGAGCGGACGCCGAGTTAAAAAGCTGGACAACGAGGCAGCCAAAGCGGCGTTCGTTGCGATAAACCCAAACTGGGACACCCCAGCCGCCTGGGGGACACTGCGCAGCACAGTTGCCTGGCCCGAACAATTCCCAATGACTGCTATATCGTTTCGTCACTGGGTGGCATGGTTGCAGTCTGAGGAGGGTGATGACGCGGACCCTGAGGCCATGGTACCGCACGGCTTTACCTATGCATCGCTGTACCATGACTTGTCGAACATGCCAGCGACGTCGCTTGAGTCGCTAGCCACCAGTTCCAATACAGACGCCGCGGCCTTGTTTGAGGGCATCGCTGATCAACTGGATGCGTTTCCAAGCGACGATTTCAAATCGCAATTTGCTGATATCGACAAGGGCTGGTTGCGCGTCGACAACTGGCAAGCCATTAAGCGTTTGTCTCCGCGCATTGTGGACAGCTATTTTCTTGCAGCCATCGATTCAGAACGCACAGACCTTGGAATACAGCGCAAACCTGATAACGAGCGCATCTATTTACTGTTGTTTGTACGCACCATTGCCTTAAGCTTGGTCATTACCTGTAGCTGTATCCTGCTGGGCTATCCAATTGCCTACCTGTTAGCTAACCTATCGGTACGGGCCTCAAACCTTATACTGATACTGGTGTTATTGCCCTTCTGGACCTCACTGCTGGTGCGCACCAGTGCCTGGAAAGTGTTATTGCAACAACAAGGTGTCATTAACGATTTATTAGTATGGGTGGGTATTGTCAATGATTCGGGAAGGCTCGTCATGATTAACAACATGACCGGCACTATCATTGCCATGACGCATATCCTGCTGCCGTTCATGATCTTACCGCTATTTTCGGTCATGAAAACCATCTCGCCCACGTACATGCGCGCCGCTAAGTCCATGGGCGCAAGCGACTCACTGGCATTCTGGCGCATCTATTTTCCCAATACAATACCCGGCATCGGCGCCGGCTCAATCCTGGTGTTCATTCTCTCCATTGGCTACTACATCACGCCAGAACTTGTCGGTGGAACCACCGGTGTTTTTATCTCTAACCGAATTGCGTATCACATCAGTTCATCACTGAACTGGGGCTTAGCGGCCGCCTTGGGTACCATCCTGTTAGTGCTCGTCATGGCTCTCTATTGGGCCTATGACCGTATCGTGGGCATTGACAACGTGAAGCTGGGGTAAATTAAATCCATGAGCGCTCTACCTCCCTACGCATCGACTGGCCAACGCATTTGGCATTACACGTTCAGATACGTTATTTGCGGCTTTATCCTATTTTTTCTGATCGCTCCTATTTTGACAATCATCCCATTGTCATTCAATGCGCAGGACTTCTTTACCTTCACACCAGAGATGCTGTCATTACAGGCCGACGGATACTCGTTAAAACACTACAAGGATTTCTTTACAAGCGGTGACTGGCAAAAAGCGCTGAAAAATTCGTTCCTGATAGCTCCTGCTGCCACACTGCTAGCTACCATGCTAGGTACTCTTGCTGCCATCGGTCTGTCGCAGAGCCACGTACCATTCAGGCGCGCCATAATGGCCATCCTCATCTCTCCCATGATCGTGCCACTCATTATCTCTGCTGCTGGCATGTACTTTTTCTACTCGCGGATTGGCCTGCAAGGTACTTACTGGGGGGTGGTTTTGGCGCATGCGGCCTTGGGTACACCGTTTGTCATCATCACTGTTACGGCCACCTTGGTGGGTTTCGATCGCTCATTAACCCGAGCGGCTGCAAGCCTGGGCGCTGATCCTATCACCACGTTCTTCAAGGTTCAGATGCCACTCATTATCCCTGGCGTAGTATCCGGAGCCCTGTTTGCTTTCATTACCTCGTTTGACGAAGTTGTGGTGGTCCTGTTTCTAGGTTCCGCTGGACAAAAAACGCTTCCATGGCAGATGTTTACCGGTCTACGCGAGCAAATTTCACCCACTATTCTGGCCGTTGCCACCATCATGGTGGCCATCTCTATTGTGCTGCTGACTGTACTAGAGTTGCTACGCCGCCGGTCTGAGCGATTGCGCGGCCTGAGTCCGAACTGCAAAGCCACATTCAACTTACGATCTATTCCTTCTGAAGAAAGAGATATCATTCTATTTAGCTG
>CALKXZ010000415.1 GCA_938003775.1 uncultured Granulosicoccus sp.
CGGTGATAGTGGGGGCAGGTACAGTTATTGCGGATAATCCTCGGCTAACAACCCGTGATGTACCTGGTGCGAATCCGGTGCGCGTTGTCATTGATCCAAGACGACGAGTACCACTGGCAAGCGGTGTACTGAACGACGCAATTGCCCCTACTTATTTATTGCACGGATCATCTCAGTTATCAGACAGCGCACCACTTGCGACTGCGGCCGAGTACCTGAGTGTTGGGTTGCATGGCAATGATATGCCCTGTCAGGACATTATTGATGTGTTGAAATACCGCGGGTTGTGCCGTCTGTTTGTTGAAGGTGGCGGTACGACAGTGTCCCGGTTTTTCAACGAGAACGCTTTGCATCAATTACAAATTGCAGCGGCACCACTATTGGTGGGTGATGGTCGGCCTGCACTGCAACTTCCCGGCGCCATAAGTATGCAGCAAGCGCATCGTCCTCCCCATAAAATTTATCGAATGGGGGAGGATATACTGTGGGACTTCAATTTGCGGACAGTCTCGTCATTGGATCAACAGGCGACTGAAGACTCGTCGCAGGGCTCAGGTAGTCTTGTTGCGGCTGTTGAGCGATTATATTAACTCGGTTGCATTGCACGTGCGCAACGCATGCATGTACGTTTTCACGAAAGAACTATGCCGTCGATAGCCACTAACGCGCAAAGGCCAGGATATCGGTGTGGCCAACTGTTAACGAGGATTCGCTATTTCGAATCAAGTGCGTGCGTTCAGCGTGCCACTGATTAATTAAATCGTGTTCGTCAGGCGCTTGTTCTTGTGCTGCTTGTACCCAGCCATCTATTAAGGCTTGTTGTAACGTAGCTTCGTCCTGACTTAAACACCAGTGACTATTATCGGTAGATACACGGTGACTGGCTCTGATATGTTGTTCAAATCGTGCGCTTGCTTGCGGGCCTGACGCGTGTCCGAATCCTTTGTCGCGACGCTGATGAGCATTGAGCAACCGACGCATTTGGCTGTCTGAGCCCAGTGGATTCCGCCATTGTATAAAACCGTTGTAGTTTAGTGCGAACAGCGCTGTGCACTGGTTGTCGGCACAGTACTGACTCAGTGCTGAGATCCAAGCAACGGCGGTCAGGTCCAACAGTGCCGATCCGGTGATCAGATTCGTGTCATTCCAACTAATTTTGTCAAGGTGAGTGGCCAGGTTCAGTTGTTGCCGCTGTACTTGGGCTGTAAATGTATCAGAGGCCAGCGTTAGAGTATCGCCAGTTTGTTTGATGTTGACGTCGTGTTGCTGCGCCCAATGGTGTAATAGCCGAGGAAGCTCTTTGAGCAGCTGCTGATCCTGATCAATTAAAGTCCAGTGTTGCTTATGTCCTAGTAGCGGACACAGATAGCGTAGATTGGATCCGGTGCCAGCGCCAAGATCTGTGATAGACAATCTTGATTGTGAATTAGCCCAACTGATCAGCGGTGCAATGAGTTGTTGACTACGCGCGGCATGATCAGCAGGTTCTCGCAGGCTTAGCCATTGTTCGCTGAAGGCATCGGCAGCGTGTTGGTTGTCGTATTGCTCAGACATTTTTTAGGAACTCGGCATATTCGGCGCTCGCTTGCTCCCATGATCGCCTGATTGATCTTGCCGCACATGCCTGCGAGCGCAGCTGTGTTCGCAGGGTAGTGTTGGTCATGAAACTTGCCAGGGCATCGCCCAGTGCCGGTGAATTGCCCGGGGTAACCAGCAACGCTGCCCCGGTTGGAATGGTATCGGCCATGGCCCCTGCGTTCGTCGCCACGATGGGTAGTCCATACGCTATGGCTTCATCGAGAACCATACCGTAGCCCTCGTGATAAGACGCCAGCACAAACAGGTCTGATTGTTGGTAATACCGTCTTAGGTGTGTGTCGTCCAATTCACCGGTGAAGGTAACACGGTGTTGTAACTGGAGCTTGTCGCGCAATCGAAACAGGCCGGCACTGATCTGTGGGTCTCGTTCCGTACTTCCCACACAGTAAAGGTGCCAGTGCTTGTCCTGATGATCACTTAGGGCATTCAGTAACACGCTATGACCCTTACGTGCGGTCAGTGTTGCCACACACAGTAAATTAATTAAGTCCGTGCCTGAACCTTGTGCCAGTTGTGCTGCGTGAGTACCTGGACGAATAGTTGTAATCTGACTCGCTGGCACTGCGTATTCACTTAATGATGCCTTGGTGCTGGCACTGGTTGTGATGACTCGGTGTGCCAGTTGTAAGGCTTGTGTTTCTTGAGTTTTCAAAAAAGCGGACTGTTGCGCGTCTAGTCCGGTTTCTAGTGCCAAAGGGTGATGAATCAGTGCAATTATTTTGAGTCGTTGGTGATGGGGGCGTATTTGTGCGGGCAGTGTGCTATACGCAAGACCGTCGATAATCACCGTTGCCTTATCGGGCAGGCCGGATAATATTTCTCCGGCAAGCGTGCGTTGCTGGTCAGTTGGAAACGGGTAGTCACCACTTAATGTCACTAGTTCTACAGTCCAGCCGTACTGATGCAAACCTTCAATGATGTGTTTGTCGTAGCGGTATCCACCAGTTAGTGTGTTGATATCGCCGGGCACCACAAAGTATAACCTACGCATATGTTGTAATAATCAGTTACGGGTAACTGATACGGTGACACAGCGTGTCTTGGCCGTTATGAATCAGTGCCTCGAAAGCTGTGGATAATTCTTTAAATGTACTCTGGCCAGTAATGAGATGATCGAGCACCTCATTGTCGAGCAAGGTCATAGCCAGTGCCATGCGCCGCGAGTAGTCCCAGCGCCTACCCTGAGCGCTGCCTATGGTTCCCACTTGCGAGGCGCGAATTTGTAATCGTTGTGAGTGGAAGGCACCACCTAAGGCAAGGGACACCGACTTATCACCAAACCAGCTGAGTTCCACAATGGTGGCTTCGAAGGCCGCTATCTCTATGGCCAAATTTAACCCTTGCTCACTGGCGGATGTGTGAATGATCAGGTCTCGCTGCTGTTGTGCGTTTTCAGGAACGCTAAAACCGACCCCGAGATGATGGGCCACTACCGCTCTTTGTTCGACGACATCTATGAGCTCTACCTCGCAGCCAGGTATTTGTGCTGCTAACCAAGCCACTAGACAACCCACGACACCTGCACCCACGACACTGATTCGATCACCAATGCTGGGTTGTGCGTCCCACAGGGCATTGATGGCAGTTTCCAAATTGGCACTCAGCACTGCGCGCTGAACGGGTATATGTATCGGTATCGGTGTCACGGCATCCTCAGGCACGACAAATTTATCCTGATGCGGATAAAGACAGAATACGTTCTGACCAATAAGTGACTGAGGCCCTTGTTCAACACACCCAACGTTGATATAGCCGTATTTTACCGGATACGGAAAA
>CALKXZ010000416.1 GCA_938003775.1 uncultured Granulosicoccus sp.
GATCAGCCCCATCATCGACGCGAACGACAAAACCAACACCGACGAAAAGATACCACCACAACTCAATACCGCGTCAAGCTGCTCGGCGATAACAGCCTCGACCTGGTCAGCCTCGCGTTGTTCGAGCGTTTCACCGACACACAAAATAGGTGTTATTCCGGCTTTCTGCGCAGCGACGCACTTGGCCGCAACCAATGCGCTCGTCTCTGCGAACAGCGCACGCCGCTCGGAGTGACCCAGAATGACATATTCACAACCAAATTCGACCAACATTTGCGCGGAAACTTCGCCGGTATAGGCGCCAGTCTGTGCGTCTGAGCAATTTTGCGCACCCAAATGTACCGCTGAGTTGCCGACCACACCCAGCACATCACACAGATGTACCGCAGCGGGGCACACGAGCACTTCTGCGGTTATGGCTCCGCAGCCTGCAGAGACCTGCGATGCAAGCTCAACAACTGAGTGTCTGGAACCATTCAGTTTCCAGTTTCCAGCAATGAGGGGTTGGCGACTGCCCAAGATAGTTTATCCGGTTAGATTAACCGCGGAATCATACCTATTTACGATGGATTAGTCCAGTGCATCACCGACTGCTTTAGCCACCTGTTGGCAGATCTGCTGCACATCGTTAGCGACCTTGCCTTCTACCATGACGCGCACTAAGGGTTCAGTACCCGATGGTCGTAGCAAGACACGACCACTGTCGCCAAGTGCCTCCTCCGCCTTTTTGACCGCTAGCTGAATCTGGCTGTTCTCCTCCAGATTCACCTTTTTGGACACTGGGACGTTCAACAATACCTGTGGGTAGAGCTGCATGTCGGATCGTAGTCTTGATAGCGACTCACCCGTGGTCTTCATGACCGCCAGTACCGCCAAGGCAGCAACAATAGCATCGCCTGTTGTTACCCGATCCAGACAAATGATATGTCCAGAATTTTCACCACCCAGCTCCCAGCCATGCTTACGGAGTAATTCCATCACGTAGCGGTCACCGACAGAGGCTCGGGCAAAGGGGATATTCAGATCGCCAAATCGATGTTCTAGCGCTAGATTGGTCATCAGGGTACCCGCAACGCCACCGTTGAGCGTGCCATCAGCATGCCGGGCCTTGGCCAACACATAGATAATTTCATCACCGTCAACTATCTCGCCACGGTGATCTACCATGATCAGACGATCACCATCACCGTCGAGCGCAATACCGACGTCGGCCCGTTCAAGCAAAACATGTGCGCGCAGGTTATCCGGTGCTGTAGCGCCACATTCCTTGTTGATGTTCATGCCATTGGGATCAGCCCCCACTGACACAACGGTTGCGCCAAGCTCATCAAAAACTTCTCGCGCGATATGGTACGCCGCACCATTTGCCGTATCGACAACGATTTTCATTCCGTCCAGACGCAGTGACGATGGAAACGTGCTTTTGCAGAATTCGATATACCGACCGGCGGCATCATCGACACGCCTAGCCCGACCCAGATCGCTTGAATCGACCGTCGTCATGTCCTGCTTCATCATGGCTTCAATCTCTAACTCAACGTCATCAGGCAGCTTGGTGCCTTCGGTTGAAAAAAACTTCAAGCCATTGTCGTAGAACGGATTGTGTGATGCGCTGATAACAATGCCGGCCGCTGCCCGAAATGTACTGGTCAGGTAAGCGACCGCAGGAGTTGGCATAGGGCCAAGCATACGGCTATTGATACCCGCTGACGCCAACCCCGCTTCCAACGCAGACTCAAACAGATAGCCGGAAATACGCGTGTCTTTACCAATTAACACTTCGCGGTTACCCTTCGAAGCGAGCACCTTGCCTGCTGCCCAGCCCAGCTTCATGACAACCTCGGCGGTCATCGGATACTGACCTACGCGGCCTCTAATACCATCTGTTCCAAAAAACTCTCTAGCCATCTCACTCGATCCTATAGGGCTGGACATCACCCGTAACTGTTATTCGTATCGACGTTCTTTACAGCGTTATAGACCGCCAGCGCTTCAACCGTCGGTCTAACATCGTGCACGCGCACGATAGACGCACCGTTCTGAACGCACAATAGCGCTGCGCTCACAGATGCTGTCTCGCGGCTCGCAGAATCGCTACCCAAGATCTGAGCGAACATGCGCTTGCGTGACAAGCCTGACAACACCGGCGCGTGCTCGCAGAGCCGATTCAGGTGCTTGAGCAGCATCAAGTTATGCATCAACGTCTTGCCGAATCCAAAGCCAGGGTCTACAACGATCTGAGAGTTCTCGACACCCGCTGCAACGCATTCATCGCGGCGTTGCACTAGAAAATCGATCACCTCAGAGACAACATGCTCATACTGCGGAGCCTGCTGCATGGTACGCGGCTCTCCCTGCATATGCATCAGGCATACCGGAAGCCCCGTGCTAACCGCTGCGTGCAGCGAGCCTGGCGATTGTAAAGCGCGAACATCGTTAATCATTCCGGCGCCAACCGCTGCGGCTTCTCGCATAACAGTGGCCTTACTAGTATCCACCGACACCACAGCATCAAAGCGCTCAGTAATAGCCTCTATGACCGGCAGCACTCGATCCAGCTCAGCCTGATCATCAACAGCTTCGGCCCCAGGGCGCGTAGATTCTCCTCCCACATCGATGATGTGAGCGCCCGCTTCGAGCATCGATTCAGCCTGCCGAACCGCAGCGTCCACTCGCTCAAAGCGTCCACCATCCGAGAAAGAATCGGGCGTGACATTGAGTATGCCCATAACGTGCGCCTGTTGAAGGCTTAACGTTCGCGGGCCACAACGCAGAGAAAGGTGATCATTCACAGCAGCATACTAATAAAGGCAGATCAGTGCTTCGATAAACCCTAACTGACAAGAGCCGCAAGTGGCGGCTCTTGTCAGATTATATCAAACAGATAAAGTAGGCGACTCGCAGCCCGTATACGCTAGTGCCTGCAATCGCTAGATATTCTGGGCAGGTTACCGTTGCGATTAATGCAAGCTAGGCGATGGATCTGCCGAGTCTGCCGAATCGTCATCTGCCGCCTTTTCGTCGGCGTCTTTTTTCTCTTCAACGTCCGGGGTCTTAGCACTCTTGCCACTGCTATCATCGCCACCCCAATCGGCCGGTGGACCGGGCTCTCGACGATCCATCAAACGATCTATCTGACCCAAATCAATGGTTTCGTACTTCAACAACGCTTCTGACATGGCGTGCAGCACGTCCATGTTGTCCTCTAAAATTTTCTGAGCAGCCTGGTAGTTGTCATCGATCAGCTTACGAATTTCTTCATCGATACTTTGCACCGTGTCACCAGACATTGGGTTCTGCTTAGTCGATGAACGGCCCAGGAAGACCTCGCCCTCTTCTTCGCTGTAGGCCAGCGGACCTAACTTACTGGACAGTCCCCACCGCGTTACCATGTTGCGGGCAATATCGGTAGCCCGTTCTATGTCGTTGGATGCACCGGTCGTCACCATTTCTTCGCCAAAAATTAGCTCCTCTGCAATACGACCGCCGTACAACGTGGCTATCTGGCTTTGCAATTTACGCTTGCTGTGGCTGTAGCGATCCTCTTCAGGTAGGAACATGGTGATACCTAAGGCCCGACCGCGTGGGATGATGCTGACCTTGTAGACCGGATCGTGTTCAGGCACCAAACGACCCACGATGGCGTGACCCGCCTCATGGTAGGCCGTCAGTTTTCTCTCCTGTTCATTCATCACCATGGACTTTCGTTCAGCACCCATCATGATTTTGTCTTTGGCACGCTCGAAATCATCCATGTCCACTTGACGTTCGTCAGCGCGCGCGGCAAACAAGGCCGCTTCGTTAACCAGATTAGCCAGGTCTGCGCCTGAAAAACCCGGTGTACCGCGAGCGATCAGCTGTGGTTGCACGTTATCGGACAATGGCACTTTTGCCATGTGCACTCGCAGTATTTGCTCTCGACCACGAACATCCGGCAACGGCACAACTACTTGCCGATCGAAACGACCTGGGCGTAGTAATGCCGGGTCAAGTACGTCAGGGCGGTTAGTTGCAGCGATCACGATGACGCCCTCATTGCCTTCAAAACCATCCATTTCAACCAGCAATTGATTCAGCGTCTGCTCGCGCTCGTCATGTCCGCCACCCAAACCAGCGCCACGATGCCGACCCACTGCGTCAATCTCGTCAATAAAAATGATGCACGGCGAATGCTTCTTGGCCTGTTCAAACATGTCTCGAACACGGCTGGCACCCACACCGACGAACATTTCAACAAAGTCAGAACCCGAGATGGTGAAGAACGGTACCTTGGCTTCACCTGCGATTGCTTTAGCCAGCAGAGTTTTACCGGTACCCGGGGAACCAACCATCAACACGCCGCGAGGAATTTTGCCGCCCAGTTTCTGGAACTTACCCGGATCGCGCAGAAATTCAACCAGCTCCGACACTTCTGATTTGGCTTCCTCGACGCCAGCAACATCAGCGAACGTAACCTTGACCTGATCTTCGTTCAGCAGACGCGCCTTGCTTTTACCAAATGACATGGCTCCGCGTCCACCGCCGCCTCCCTGCATCTGGCGCATGAAAAACACCCATAGTCCGATCAACAATATGAACGGGAACCAACTGATCAGGATGCTCAGGAGAATGCTGGGATTTTCCGGCGGCACTCGCTCAAACTGCACGCCAGCGCGATTCAGCTCACCGATCAGCGAACTGTTATCAGTTTCGGGGCTGTAGGTTGTGAACGGTTGACCGCCATCCCGTTTGCCAGTGATTTCGACACCGTCAAACCTGACTTGATCCACCTGTCCTGTGCTGACACTTTGCAGAAAGTCCGAATACGCAATAGTATCCGTCGCTTGCCGCTGCCCACCCAGGTTGTTAAACACAGTCATAAGAATAACTGCGATTACAACCCAAAGCAGAACGTTTTTTAGTAGATCACTCAAAGACTTACCTCACGAAGCCGGGCTTTGCCTGACTGTTTTATAGCGTTAAACGAGTGGTTACCCACCCATCATATCAAGTTCCTTGCCACCACATAGACTTCACGGCTGCGTGGTCGCGACGCAGCAGGCTTTCTAACCTTTACGTTTTTAAACACTTTTCGTACTTGCTGTATGTAGTCATCAGAGCCAATACCCTGGAAAACCTTGACTACAAACACCCCTTCCGAGTTCAGAAACTGACAGGCTGATTCCAGGGCTAATTCCACTAACGCCATGGCTCGGGCCTGGTCAGACACCCCAACACCACTTAAGTTGGGCGCCAAGTCAGACAATACAAGGTCTGCGCGTCGATTTTCCATGGCCATATCGATGTCATCTGCGGTACTTTGTTCGGTGAAATCGCCCTGTATAAAATTGACATCAGGTAATGAATCCATGGGCAGAATATCGGTCGCAATGATCGTTGCGCGGTTGCCGGCCCGTCGAGACAGGTATTGCGTCCAGCCACCGGGTGCTGCACCAAGCTCCAGAATAATTGTGCCAGGTAAAATTAGCTGGTCCTTTTCATCCAGCTCAATGAGCTTGTACACTGCGCGAGAGCGATACCCGTCGGCTGCGGCCTGCTTAACATAGGGATCGCTGGCATGCTCCTGCAACCAACGGTTACTGCTTTTTCTGCCTGCTCGACCCACAACGCTTAAACCCTCACCAATGCCCATCCAACCAGAAAACGGCCAAGCCCTCGATTGTAGGGTGTTAAATCAATTCGACACGGTTCACTCATGAAAAAAACGCGCGCTCTCGACAAAGCGACCATCAAATACCTGCGATCGCTTGCGCATGCGCTAAAGCCGGTCGTCAGACTCGGGCATAACGGACTGACAACCGCGGTGACCAACGAGCTGGACGGGGCGCTAAACCACCATGAGCTGGTCAAGGTCAAACTCAGTGAATCAGACAAAGAGGCGCGACACCAACAACTGGAGGCCTTGTGCGCATCAGTCAATGCACTGTGTGTTCAGCAGATCGGGCATACCGCGACGCTGTTTCGTCGAAACGAGAAAAAGCCGGTTATCGAGCTCTCCATACCGTAGTCCCAGCGCTGCAGAACACCAACACACGGCATCTGTTTCATGTCGGTACATAAGGTTTCCAGTCCTGCATTCAGGCCCGCTGGTGTTGTCCAGCTGGCAGATGCACACTGGCTCGTAGCCCACCCAGCCGAGTGGAGGCTGCAAGCTCCAGAGAGCCCTCATAGATCCCAACGATATCCTTGACTATC
>CALKXZ010000417.1 GCA_938003775.1 uncultured Granulosicoccus sp.
CTTCAAATGGCTGATGACTGACTCTGCCATACCATCGGGTTCTACGGTATACCCAAAAACACCGTGTTCCATGCGCTCGAGCAAGGCCGTTTTGATAGGTGGCGCAATCTCAAAGTCCATATCGGCCACCCAAAATGGCAGCACGTCTGTGTTTCTATAGCGATCCCATTTAAGGCTTGCGGTATTGGTTCTTGGCACTACCACGTCGAAATCAGTCATATCAAATGGTTCAGAATTGGTCGGTAGAAAGTTTGGATGGATCCTGCAACGGCGGTACGGTCGGCACCCAACTGAAAGCGTATAGCAAACCAGGTGCCCCCCAGAGAAGCACGGTCAATAAGTAATAAAAGGCGCTTTTCACGGTTCCGTAAATCTGCCATCAGAAACCCGATACAATACCCGGTTTGACCAGCTACGACGATAGAGCCTGTGATTTCAACCGCAAACCTGACGATCCAGTTCGGCGCCAAGCCTTTGTTCGATAATGTATCGATTAAATTCGGTGAAGGTAATCGTTACGGATTAATTGGCGCCAATGGCAGTGGCAAGTCCACCTTCATGAAAATCCTCGGTGGTGAATTGGAGCCAAGCTCTGGTTCAGTTACGCTGCTGCCAGACGTGCGCATGGCAACATTGCAGCAAAACCAGTTTGGCTTCGAAAAACTCACAGTCATGGACACGGTCATTATGGGTCATCAGCAATTGTGGACGATCAAGGAGGAACGTGACCGGATCTACGCAATGCCTGACATGAGTGAAGATGATGGTATGCGCGTTGCCGAGCTTGAAGTGCAATTTGCTGAGCTGGACGGCTACTCTGCCGAAGCACGGGCTGGCGAACTGTTGCTCGGCGCAGCTATTCCGATCGAACAACACGGTGTCCTCATGAGCGAAGTAGCGCCGGGGGACAAACTACGCGTGTTACTGGCTCAAGCCCTGTTCGCAGATCCAGACTTGCTATTGCTGGACGAACCCACTAACAACCTGGATATCAACACTATTCGTTGGTTGGAAGGCATTCTAAACGATCGCAACAGCACCATGATCATCATCTCGCATGATCGACACTTTCTAAACAGTGTATGCACGCACATGGCCGACCTGGATTACGGTGAAATAAAAATATACCCAGGTAACTATGATGACTTCATGCTTGCCTCGACCCAAGCACGTGAACGCCAATATGCAGACAATGCGAAAAAGAAAGCACAAGTGGCAGATTTACAGGCCTTTGTGCAACGATTCAAAGCCAATAAATCCAAAGCACGCCAAGCAACCTCTCGTCAAAAGCAGATAGAAAAACTGTCTATCGAGAAAATGAAGCCATCTAGCCGTGTTAATCCGTACATCCGTTTTGACATGGAGAAAAAGCTGTTCAGAAATGCAGCCGAGCTTAATAATATAGAGGCCGGTTATGAACAGCATGCCGTACTCAAAAACGTTAACCTGATGATAGAAGCCGGTGAAAAAGTGGCTGTCATCGGTCCTAATGGAATTGGCAAGAGCACATTTGTAAAGCTGCTCGCCGGTGAAGTCACACCGAACGGCGGTGAGCTAAAGTGGGCAGAAAACGCAGCGCTCGGCTACTTTGCACAGGATCATGAAGAGGATTTCGACAGCGATACAACGGTGCTGGAATGGATGAGCCAGTGGGGCAATGAGAACCACGACGAACAGGAAATCCGCGGCATACTTGGCCGCTTGCTGTTCGGCAAAGACGATATCGGTAAGCCTATCAAAGTGTTATCAGGTGGAGAGAAAGGGCGGTTGTTATTCGGCAAACTCATGCTGCTCTCACCCAATGTCATGATTTTGGATGAACCCACAAACCATCTGGATATGGAGTCCATCGAATCGTTAAACCTGGCTGTTGACCTGTACCCCGGCACCGTGGTGTTCGTCAGTCACGACCGAGAGTTTGTCAGCTCTCTGGCCACCCGCATTATCGAACTCGGTGAGGAGCAGTACACTGACTATCGCGGCAACTACGAAGAATACCTACAAAGCCAGGGTATCAGCTGACAGCCCAACATAGACATTGTGCGCGACGGAACATCGATACACCGGGTTTGTCAAAATGCGAACCTTGTACAACCTGACCTATCGCCCGTCGCCCGTCGCCCGTCGTCTATTGTCTATTGTCTATTGTCTATAAACGCTACCAGCAATGATCAGCCTGTGTACCCGTGGCCGTTTTTGCACCGGTATGGGAAATTGTAAACGAGGTGCACTCGGCGTCCCCAGCCTGCTTACCATTGGCCACAGGCGTTGCTTTCAATTTAAATTTCGACACACTGCCCGAGTCTTCAACACTGATGGTGTAGTGCCCTTCGGGCGTTACGTAGGTATCAGCGGTGCCGTAGCCCAGTTGCTTCATGGTGGTCGCGTACTGATTGTTTGCGGAGAAAAACCGTGTTTGCTCGCCGGCAGCCTCAGACAAAAAAGTTATGGCATCGGTGCGACGCGCATCGGTCACATACTTGCCATAGCTTGGTACGGCAATACTGGCAATGATGCCGATAATCGCGACAACTATCATCACTTCAATCAGGGTGAATCCCTGACCACGTAACGCGGTGGGTTCAACACATCTGGATACGCTACGCGCTCTGGACATAGTGATATTACTCATTGTTTTGTTACCCGAGGCCTTATTGTCGATTTCTTAGCATGACAGTGCTGCTGAATACTTCCCTGGCTATACGATCATTCTTGTCAAGTTCATAATCCAGCAGCACGTGTGTCTCTGGTGTATTGCGTGTGCGTATAGGCTTGTCGGAATTCACCAGCAAAGCAAAACGTATAGCCACCACTTCTGAAGATTTGATAGACGAGGCAAATGGGATGTAACTCTGCGGCTCGCTGGTATCTGAGTTGCCGTCCGAATCAACACCGTACAACAGGCGAAAACCTTCTATTCCCTCGACAATAGGCATGGGTGTAGATCCTGCTTGGTTACCCTCACAGGTAAGCTGACTATTAGCTGTATCGTGTCGGTAGGTATTGACTGCCAACCCGTTTGTCGCCGTTGTCAGCGCGCCATTACAGTCATATGCCTGGTGAGAACGAATAGCAATAACGTTTTCATCACTATTATCGATATCGATGGCGTCAATGTAGCCTAATGACGAATAGCCTGCCAAACGTAGACCTCGTTGCAACACCGACACACCGTAGCGACCGTTCTCCTGCATGCTTTGCAGTCCTTCAGTAAATCGCGCTGAACGACTGTTTCCGGTGTATACATTGAATACGGCGGCAATCACAATCAACCCCAGCACCAATGTGATCATCAGCTCGATCAGAGACATACCAGCTTGCCGCGATTGTTTAACCGTGCACTGCCTCACGGGTTTACCGACTCGTCTTTGATGTATCGATTCTTGACGCATTATGGGCGCAACCTCACCTGTACCTGGCTTGTCTCCGAATCCTCTTCCGATGAAGCGGTTTTGGCCTCTGGCCAGCTGACACTCAAAGTGTAGGTCGAGGTATCAGAGCAGGTAGCGTCGTTGCAAACAATTTCCAACTTCGCACCGGGTGGCAACATTCCTTTTACGCCGCCGTTAGCACCACTTGGACCCCAGTCGCCACACGCCACCGAAAACTTATCAAATTCTGCCAGCTCATCAACCGAGCATGCTTGAGCAGCAACATTTTCCGATGCTTGGCAATAGGGTGTTGGTTTAGTGTTGCAGTAATTCGCATCGCTGCTGGAATCGAATCCAGAGTAGCTCTGATTCAACACGCCAGCGCGGTTAATACGCATCCGGGTTGCCATATTCTCAGTCAGCATCAATGCCTTTGAGCGATTGAACCCATTGGTACTGTGCTTCATACCAGTAAGCTGCAACCCGGCGATACCTAGCACACCAAATGAGACAACCACCAGTGCAACCAGTACCTCAATAATGCCAATACCGTTCTGACGGGATCTTCGTTGATACCTAATCACGGAGTGGCTCCAGTCACTTGAGTATTCAGCGTAGTAACACGTCCATTGGCTGCCACGGTAACAGTACGCTCCTCCTGCTCACCGGCGTAACTGATATCGATACTGCCCGACAACGGAATCCCCGCCGCATTGCGACTGGTTCCCGCTTCGCCAAAGTACACTTGATTGGAAAATACGTTATCTGCTGTAAATACAAAGGCTGGGGAACGAGCTTGCGCCTGCAGTATCACCTCATCACCGGTGTCCTTAGAACCATTGCTGTTGGCATCAAAGTAGACAATCCACCCTCGAGCATAGTCAGCACCACTACATGAC
>CALKXZ010000418.1 GCA_938003775.1 uncultured Granulosicoccus sp.
ATGGATAAAGGCAAGATGCGCTATGCATCGCACAAGACTGTGGGCGTGCTGTCGGGCGTTGGCCTGCTGCTGTTTTCAGCTGTCGCTGCGAGTAACAACCCGTCAGAGAAGAGCGCCGTTGGCGTCGGTTCCGAGGCATCGGACGTGGTGCTCAATATTGCCGCTAATGCCCACGTGCAACAGCGTGATCAATTCCAGCAGGCGCGCTTGGCCTTGGCAGCAGGCGACTTTGCCGTTTTTGATGAGCTACTTGATTCGCTGGGCGACTACCCATTACGCGACTTCCTTGAATTTGACCGGCTGAATCAGCAATGGCGCAGCATTGAACCCGGCGCCGCTGAACTTGAGGCGCTCAATGACTTCGAGCAGCGTACAGGTGATGTTTCACTGACCCGGCGCTTGACGCGAACCTTGCAGAGGCGATTTGCGCAGACAGAACAGTGGCAGGCATTTCTGGCAATCAGTCAATCCCAACTGAGCGCCAGTATGGCCTGCACCAAACTCAAAGCGCGTGAGGCAACGGGCACACTGTCAGGATTTGATGAGGCCGCGCTGGCGCTGTGGGTTATGCCGGTGGAGCAGCCGGCACCGTGCGCCGAGGTGTTAGTGGACCTGGAAGCTGCGCATACCCCACCCGTGCCGTCAATCTGGCAAAAGATCTACCGGGCAATGGATGCCAATAAGCCGTCGTATGCACAGAGCCAGCTACGTTATCTGGCATCAAAAGACCGGAAGCTTGTTGAACGCTGGATTGCCTCAGACAAAGCGCCCTGGACCTTTTTGCACAGCCAGGATCTGAGTGCTAACACGGTACTCAACCGCCGTATCGTTGCGGATCTGGTGCTTGATTGGTCCAAGATTGACACGCCCGCAGCGATGGATTTCTGGCTTGCCAATCGAGATAACTACAGTTTTTACAAAGATCGTTATTACGATACACACCGAGCGCTGGCCATGCGTGCTGCCTATCGGCGGCTGCCGCAGGCGCATGACTGGCTTAACGGTGTAGACGCTCGTGACGATGACCTGGAACTCAAAGAATGGCGAGTGCGAACGGCTCTGCTAGCTGAGGATTGGGAGGCGGTTCACAACAGCATTGCTGGATTACCATTGGTTGAGCAAGTTGAGGATCACTGGGCCTATTGGGAGGCTCGCGCGCTGGAAAATATGGGGCATGACAAGCAGGCCCGTGGAATTTATACCGAATTGGCCGAATTGCAGTCCTACTATGGGTTTCTGTCTGCTGACAGGTTGCAGATAGATTATTCGATCTACGATGAGCCCATCGCCCCTGATCCTGCTTTGCTGGCGCGGCTGGCTGCTGAACCGGCGTTGCTTCGTGCGCGCGAATACCACGGGGTAGATTTACCCAGCGAAAGTCGGCGTGAATGGAACAATTGGATACCGGGCAAAACGGTGGAGCAGTTGTCCGCCGCTGCAGTATTAGCCAGCGCTTGGTCATTACACGATCGTGCAATCTACACGGCTGGGCGGGCGAATAGCCGACGAGCTATCTCACTTCGATTTCCTGTGTTGTATCAATCGGATGTGGCTAAGGCCTCGGCGGAGCACAGCATCGATCCAGCCTGGATATATGGCGTGATGCGCCGTGAGAGTGCCTATATCCGCGATATTCGCTCGGGTGCGGGCGCTGTCGGTCTTATGCAACTGATGCCGCGTACCGCAAAATACGTTGCGGAACTGCAAGGTCAGAAAAACTGGCGTGGGGATCTGACTGATTCAGCGACCAATATTGGTTTTGGTACGTTTTACCTGCGTCATGTGATGGATAAGTTTGACGATCATCAAGTATTGGCGACGGCCAGTTACAACGCGGGCCCACATCGAGTGGATGACTGGTTGCCGGTCAGCGGTGTGGATGCAGATCTATGGATCGATACCATCCCATTTACTGAAACCCGACGTTACGTGCGGGCGGTGATGGCCTATGCGGCGATCTATGATTTTCATCTGAGCGGCAAACCGGCGCGCCTTAGCACCAAGTTGCTACCTATTCCGGCTGCGCCAGGGGTTTAGCTGGGTGTGTTTAAATAGCAGGCTAAGCCGAAAGAGTCATCAGGAACCCTGTTGTGAAAGTCGCTACTGAAATAAACGATATCGTCGTAAAGGGACTGGCGCCCATTCGGCTTGATGTGATTAACGAAAGTCATATGCACAATGTGCCAGCGGGTTCAGAGAGTCACTTCAAGCTGGTTATCGTCAGCGATCAATTCATGAATAAAAACCTCGTGGCACGCCACCGGTCTGTGAATACCTTGCTGGCAGATATCCTTAAAGAGCAGATTCATGCGCTGAGCATGCATACCTACACACCCAGCGAGTGGGAATCACGCGGCGGCGAAGTACCCAATTCCCCACCGTGCCTGGGTGGAGGCGCCAAGGCAACCCCGCCCGAAAGTAGCACCTAAATCGCACCCTTTACCCCACTTTTAGAACAATTCCGGCACCCCAAAACAACCAACCTTCCAGCCTTTTCAAACACTTACCAGGGTCAGACCTCCCGGCGTCTTAAATCGCTGTTTTTGCGGTGAAAATTGCTGATTTAAGGGTCATTTAGGATCATTTTGATTGATGAAAT
>CALKXZ010000419.1 GCA_938003775.1 uncultured Granulosicoccus sp.
CGGTAATGTGAGAAGAATGGCAATAAAGCCGATTGTCATGGTGATCGGAAATCCCACTGAGAACAGATTCAATTGGGGAGCGGCGCGTGTAATGACGCCCATAACGATATTGACACTCAGCATGGCGACAAGCGCGGGCAACGCAATAGATATAGCCCCAGCGAACACCACACCCGCCCAACGCAACAGCGTCCATATAGCATCTGCTCCAAGAGGAGCACCTATGGGTAGCACTCGAAAACTTTCCGATAACAGCATCAATACAGCGTGATGACCATTCAATGCCAGAAACAATAGCGTTGCCATGACCAGATAAAATTGACTGACCGTAGGCACCTGCACCCCATTCTGTGGATCGTTCATCAAGGCGAAACCCAGACCCATGGTGATCGCTATGCTCTCACCCGCCAAAGTCACCGCATTGAACACAAGTAAGACGACAAAACCCATGGCGATACCAATGAGAACCTGCTGAACGGTTATCAACAGACTCACAGGCGACAATGGGTCGACGGCTGGAACATCCCCAACAGACGGAAGTAGAATGAAGGTGACCATTACAGCCAGGCCTATTCTTACTCTGACAGGAACCTCGCCACCACCAAGTACCGGCAGTACCGAAAACAGACCGGCAATGCGAAACATTGGCCATAGACCACTCGCAATCCAACCGTTTATCTGATCTGCACCGAGAACGAGCGCTGACATGGACTAGCCGCCAACAACTCTTGGAATGACGTTAATGATCATCTCGGACGTATAATTAAGCATTGTGGCCAGAATCCAGGGACCAGTAGCCATTAACACCACAACCATCGCCAGCAATTTTGGTATGAAACTCAATGTCTGCTCATTGATTTGAGTCGCGGCCTGGAACAGTCCGATCAAAAGACCAGCGACCAGAGCCGCCATCAACAGCGGTGCGCTCAACATGACTGTCATAACCAGCGCATCTCGTCCTAGCTCAATTACGGTATCGGAAGTCACTTTTTATCCCCAGGTTTTTCTAAAGGAAAAAACTACCTGCAAGTGTTCCCAATACAAGATTCCAGCCGTCGACAAGTACAAATAACATAAGCTTGAACGGTAAAGAAATGATCAGTGGAGACAACATCATCATCCCCATTGACATCAGCACACTGGCTACAACCAGATCGATAATCAAAAACGGAATAAACAGTAAAAACCCAATCTGAAAAGCCGTTTTAAGCTCACTTGTAACAAACGCAGGCAAGAGCACCCAATACGAAACATCATCTATATCATCAGGCCGGACAGAGCCGGACATATCCAGAAAAAGCTGCATGTCATCTTCACGAATCTGCTGCGTCATGAACTTCCGCATCGGGATAGAAGCGTTCTCGATAGCCTTTTCGATACTTATTTCTTCATTCAAATACGGACGTATGGCGTTATCGTGTACATCCAGAAATACGGGACGCATGATAAATATGGTGAGGAACAGTGCAAGCCCGATCAAAATCTGATTCGACGGCGTTTGCGCTGTTCCTATGGCGGTGCGCAGAATACCCAGGACAATGGTAATTCTGGTAAATGACGTCATAAGCAACAACATGGCGGGCAGCAGCGTCAGACCCGTCATGAGCGCCAAGACTTGAAGACTGAGACTCCATGTCTGCTCCCCTGACTCTCCGGATACAACTGTTAGTGCGGGCAATCCAGTTTGCGCGAATACCGGGGCTGACAACAATGACAGCGCAATCAGCGCGACGGCTCTCACAAGCCATGGATGAGACATCCTTAACGTCACGACGATACCGTTTTTCATCGTGGAACCTGTTTGGTCAAAGCCAGCTTCAATATGGAACGAAAATCGCCGCTTTCACCACCCTCGCCACCAGTATTCAAGACGATTGGCGTATCAAGCACATGCAGTTTGGTAATAGTTTCTGCGGTCGCGCCTATTAGCAGTTGTTGATCAGCCACTTGAATGACAAGCAACCTTTCTCTTTGACCTATAGGGAGCGCTGTTACAATTTTTAAATTTTCAGACGTCTTCAGGGTACCGCCACGAAGCTGCTTGACAACTAGTGAGAAAATCCAGAAGCAAAATAGAACAGCTGCGAGAGCGATAGTTAGCTTGCCAAAGATCTCCAAAGGCGAGAAAACAGCGCTCTGCTTTTCGGCATCATAAGCATACGAAGCGCTCGTAAACGACGCAAATATGGCAAGGACTAAATAACGTGTCTGAAACATCAATTGCTCCTTCAGAAATTTCCACATCGCTCTGCGCTGTGGTTACTGCTCGAACTAATTCAGCTTGGCAAGTCGTTCTTGCGGATTTATCACGTCGATCAAGCGAACACCAAACCGACCGTCAACGACGACAGCCTCGCCGTGCGCAATCAACGTCCCATTAACCAGGATGTCCATAGGCTCATCCGCCATTCTTTGAAGCTCTACAACGGAGTCTTTACCCAGTTTCAGTAATTCATCAATCGAAATACGAGTTTGACCAATCTCCATAGATAGAGTCACAGGGATATTCATGATCATTCCTAGATCATCAGCCGCAGGCCTGTCACCATTGTCATCCGCATTAGCTGCATCAGCTGTCGGAATCTGATCAGCGACTTCCTCCGGCGTATCGGTATTATTCTCTTGTGCCATTTTCTTTTTCAGGTTTCGGAATGCCAACGATTAAAGCTGGCTGATACGCGTCCGTTGCTTATGCCAATCTGTGCGTTGAATAGAGGGATGTGATTGGCCTTGAATGACACATTTTCGATATCACGAAGGGGAATGAAATCCCCTGTTTTCAGGGCCAAGACCTTTTCAATTGTCATTCGTGTTTCCGCCATTACTCCCCGTAGCTCTACATCACAATTCATAAGCTCTCGTCGCATTGCTGACGAAAACTGATTATCTGTTGATTCTGACGCCGATAATTCCTTCTGCAATACGTCCGCGAGAGGCTCAAGCATAGTGCTCGGATAAAGAGTCACTATGGATATCTCTTCCTCTCCAATATTGAATTTCATCTGTGCTTCTATCACCACCATCGCTTCTTCCTGGCGAGCAAGCTGTGAGCGAGAAACCTGACTACCAAATACGGGTGTTACCTGCCGTATCGGCAACCACGCCTCGTCAAGCGATGCCTTTACCGCGTCACAGATGTAGTCTTTCAAGCGCAATTCGGTTGGTGATAGTTTGCGCGGTGCTTCAACGGTCGGCACAATACCGGTTCCACCAAAATATTTATCGACCAATACCGATACAACGCTGGTGTCTAAACATACCCACGCCAAACCTGACAGTGGCTGAAGGCTTAGTTCATAAATCAACGCTGCAGGACCAGTAGTCTCGACGGAATCCAGTATTTTCATCGGCTTGACTTCACCGCCCGCACTAGTGACCACTATTTTCAGTCGATCGGATAGTCTTTCCGCAATAAATACTTCAACGTGCTGGTGTATTTGTTCCAGGATCGGCCAACGAGCACCCAATTTATGATCCGGGTGAACGAAATCGTATGCTTCAGCGGTTTTATTTGGAGCGTTCAACGCAATGCACCGTTTACTGCATTACCAGCCGAGTGACATAAACGTCCTTCACTCGATTAGATTCATAATGTTTTGCGACAATATCCTCGACTACGGTTATAGCGCCTTGTCGTAGAGCTTCCTTCCCTTCCGCTGACTTCAACGCCTCACTGTTTTGCTCCGAGAAAAACATCAGAAGCGAATTCCTGAGTTCAGGGTCATGATCGTCAAGAACAGCACTTACCTTTTCGTCGGTGACTGCAACTGCAAGCTCGATCATCAGAAACCTGACCTTCGAATTGCCTTGAAAATTCACCACAAACTCTGGCTGCACGTTGTAGTAAAAAACCTTTTCAGGCACAGCGGCGGCTGGGACAGGCTCAGCGACAACCGCAGCGGGTGCCTTGCCAAACATGTTCATGCCGACAACCGAGAGAGCGGCATTGATTCCAATAAGAACCAAGGCCCCAACACCGATAATGATTTTTTGCTTCATTGAGTGTCAAGGCTCTAGACGAACGCGTCAATCAATGAGCTTGAAGAACGTGGCAGCGGGTTTTCTGCACTAACACCTACCGCATCCCCGCTATCATCAGCGAAGTTCTCAAATTCAGACTTATGTCGAGCATCTGCGCCCTGCTTTTCACCTGGCTGGTTTTGTTGCAAATTTCGTGAGTTATCCGATCGGCTATCGCTAACTTCCACGCGAACCTGATCATGACCCTGGGCCTGTAAGTGATCACGTAACCGTGGTGCGGCCATATCCAATGCTTCTCGAGTAGCCGCTTGTCCTGCAAAAAACGCCACATTCATTTTTTCACCTTCCATCGTCAGCTGGACGGAGATTGGTCCCATCCCACCCGGACTTACATTGATCGTTGCGTTGCTGATACCTTCGTTAACCATCCAGCGCACATTTCCAACTAACGCCTGATCCTGAAAATCCGGAGTCATCTGCATCACTGTGGGTGCGAGAACCAGACTGGAACCAGCTGTTGTTCGTGCAGGATTGGGAGCAGCTACAATGCCATTGGAGGCCGCGAGAAACATGTTAGATGGCTGGTTGCCAGCGACGCTGTCGCCCTCGGCTGATGAAATTTGTAGAGAGGCTGTTGCCGCTATTGCATCCATTCGATTCGCGGGGTTCACATTTGCAGGAATAGCCGCTTCACCCACTTGTTGCTGGCGTGCATCCCTTGCTGCTGCCACAGGGGCTTCAGGCCCATCGGGTCCTGCTGCAACCCTGTTGCCGACGCGGATCGACGATGGCATTGTCGACGCCACATTATCAGCTGCTCTCTGAGACGCCAGCGCAGCACTCATTAAGGCAGGCGTCGTTGTAACGTTATTTTTACCGGTGTCTACGTTCGCGTCAGCCACGACAACACGGGGTTGAAGCGGTGTCGCTACTTCCGCCTCACTCAGGGCGTCAACATTTCCGATTGGCTGCGAATTTTTGACGCTCGAGAGTACTTCGGCTGTTTGCATCGGCTGTTGCGAAGGCGTCACGGGGGCGGCGGCCAGAGTCGCATTCGCGCCTGGACGACCATGACCTGTCGATGAATTCTCGAGCACGCCAGTGTGCGCTTTTTCAATCCCACTGGTATCTTTCGCCACAACGGTACCAACGGGATTTTTTAGCTCCGCCGGTGTATTCAGACTGTTCTGCGCTGACGAGGCGGCTTGTCTTACATCAAGCGATTGCGACATGGTTGTGTTGGCGGCTGTCACGGGAACACCCGGTAATGTCGGCTCGTCGAGATTGGCTGTTTCGCTTGACACGTCTGCCGCAGGATTGCTCGATAGTTCCGGAGTCGACAACTGCACAGATTCGCTCGTCGTCACAGTCACAGATTGCAGCGCCGAATCCAACTCGCTACTCAGATCACTGGGCGCCACGTTATGTGCACGCACGGGTTCACTCAACGTACTTGGTAAATCGGCGCCAGAGCCTTCAGAGTTGTTGGCAATCACTCTTAAGTCGCCGTTGTCAGGCGCTGGAACAGCGATACGCTTGCCAGGCACTGGCGCAGTGCTATTGCTATCAGCGCCCGCTGTCGCCAATTTCCCTTCTCCGACACCATCCAAATTCGAATCGGCAATACTCTCAGGATTGTCAACGTCTGCGACGACAACATCTGACGTTGCCATCCTTCGAGAGTCAGCAGATTTTAAGGGTGATACTACCGGTGCATGATTGTTTTCGGCAGTTAACTCGAGACGCATCTGCTCTTGATCTTTTGCTACCGAAGTTACCGATTTTTCTGACTGGGATTGATGCACGCCTACCGCATCCGGTGACTTATCCGACTCAGCGGAATGAGACTCTGTACCCTGTTGCGCGGCTGTTGCCGCTTGCAAATGGCTTTTGAACGGAGTCCCGTTATCGCCTGCCTCAACACTGACGCCGGGGGCCGCGAAAATCTTGTTCGGTCCCGCCACATCCGATGTAGGTGAGTTCATTTGCTCAATCAGCTCAGACACTACCACTACTACTACTACTACTACTACTACTACTACTACTACTACTACTACTACTACTA
>CALKXZ010000420.1 GCA_938003775.1 uncultured Granulosicoccus sp.
AATAGCTGTATCGCTAGCCGTATTATTGGCTCTCTCATTGACCCTCTCATCGGCCGTACTACTGTCCGTACTCTCAGTCGTATCAGTCATGGTGCTTTTTTACCATGTAACATTTGACGTTTTCATCGATTGTAGAGGCTATACACCGGCAGGCATTTTGGACGGATCACGCATGACCGGGTGCGGTGCTGTTAACTCTTTCCATTGTGACAACGCCCTATTCACCGCCGGATACGCCTCACGTGCCACGAACCTACCGTGGCCCTCTTCTGTATTAATTTGGCTTTCACTGACCACGCAGTTGCCACGCGTGAGTGTGAATCTTGGCAGACCTATAATCTCAAAGCCTTCGAACACGTTGTAATCAATTGCCGACTGCTGTGTGGCCGCTTGTATGGTTTTGCGCCGTTGCGGATCCCACACAATGATGTCCGCATCTGCACCTTCGACAATCGCGCCTTTTTTGGGGTAGATATTGAGAATTTTGGCGACGTTGGTGGAGGTCACCGCAACAAATTCATTCATGGTCAATCGACCCGTATTCACACCCCGTGACCACAGTACCGGTAGCCGATCCTCCAGACCTCCTGTGCCATTGGGAATCTGTGTGAAGTTACCCAGTCCCATGCGTTTCTGTTCCGACGTAAACGCACAATGATCGGTCGCCACCACTTGCAAACTGCCGGCAGCCAAGCCTGCCCACAGTGAGTCCTGATGCGCAGCATTCCTAAAAGGTGGTGACATAACTCGCCGAGCGGCGTGGTCCCAGTCTGGGTGGGCGTACTCGGACTCGTCCAGTGTCAGGTGTTGCACTAATGGTTCGCCGAACACGCGCTTACCGTTTTGCCGCGCCCGGCGAATTGCCTCATGGGCCTCTTCGCACGACACATGCACCACATACAATGGCACACCGGCCATGTCGGCAATCATGATGGCACGATTAACTGCCTCGCCTTCGACTTGCGGTGGTCGCGAGTAGGCATGTGCTTCAGGTCCACTATTGCCTGCGGCCATCAGGCTAGCCTGAAGCTGCGCCACCACGTCACCGTTTTCCGCGTGCACTAACGGCATGGCACCCAAGGCTGAACAACGCTGGAACGATGAATACATCTCTTCATCGTTAACCATCAATGCACCCTTATAGGCCATGAAATGCTTAAAAGTGTTGATACCACTGTCTACAACCGTTGCCATCTCATCGAACACCTGTTTGTCCCACCAGGTGATCGCCATGTGGAAGGAGAAATCGCAGGAGGCTTTGGAGGTCTTGTTGTCCCACATTTGCCGCGCTTCGAGTAACGACTGACCTGGTGCCGGCAAACAGAAATCCACCACCATCGTGGTCCCACCTGCTAACGCGGCTCGGGTACCCGATTCAAAATCATCGGTTGAGTAGGTGCCCATGAACGGCATCTCAAGATGTGTGTGCGGGTCTATGCCACCTGGCATGACGTAGCAACCACCAGCATCCAGCGACTCATCGCCTGCTAGGTTTTCACCAATGTCGGTGATAACGCCTTTTTCGATCTTAACGTCTGCTCGGTAGCTTCTGTCGGCTGTGACAACCGTACCGCCCTTGATGACCTTGCTCATGATCGCTCTCCCCTGCTGACTTGCATGATCAGTCACCCCATACGGCTACTGATCTGATAATTGATTTGACTAACGGCTGAATGACGGTAAATGCACTAATCGACTATCCCGGCTGTTTCCACGACCGCGTGGAATAGCACGTTAGTGCCTGCAGCCGCCCACTCTGGTGTTATGTCTTCCGCCTCGTTGTGTGACAACCCGTCAACGCACGGACACATGACCATGGAGGTCGGTGCCACACGATTAATCCAGCAGGCATCATGACCTGCACCAGACACAAGATCACGATGAGAGTAGCCAAGACGTTCGGCAGCAGATCGTACCGCCGTGACACAATTTTCATCAAATTCAACGGGATCAAAACCACCCACCTCTTCAATACTCAATTCCAGTCCGATAGCATCGGCAATGCTCTTTGCACCGGCACGCAGGCGCGTTTCCATATCGTCAATGACGGACTTTTGTGGATGCCTAAAATCGATGGTAAAAACCACCTTGCCAGGAATGATGTTGCGCGAGTTTGGGTACACGTCGCAGTGACCGATAGCCCCCACCGCGTTTGGTGAATGACTTAATGCAATCTCGTTAACCAACTCGGTGATACGCGCCATGCCCAGACCTGCATTGACGCGCATGGGCATAGGCGTTGACCCTGTATGGCTTTCCTTACCAATCAATGTAACTTCCAACCATTTCAGTCCTTGCCCGTGGGTGACAACGCCTATAGCTTTGTTTTCATTTTCGAGGATCGGTCCTTGCTCTATATGCAGTTCGAAGAACGCATGCATTTTGCGCGCACCCACCTCTTCATCACCCAGATAACCCACACGTTTGAGCTCATCTCCGAGCTTGCACCCTTGTGCATCGGTACGCTCATAGGCCCAGTCCAAGGTGTGCATGCCAGCAAAGACGCCTGATGCCACCATGGCAGGCGCAAAACGAGTGCCCTCTTCGTTGGTGAAGTTAACCACCACGATCGGATGCTTTGTTTTGATATTCATGTCGTTAAGTTGGCGAATAATCTCCAGACCGCCAAGCACGCCTAGTACACCGTCATACTTACCACCCGTGGGTTGTGTATCCAGATGGCTACCGACGTAAACCGGCAATGCATCTGGGTCGGTACCTTCGCGTCGCGCAAACATAGTACCCATCTTATCCAGGCCCATGCTCAGCCCAGCTGCCTCACACCAGCCCTGGAAAAGTTTGCGACCCTGGGCGTCTTCATCAGTCAGCGTCTGGCGGTTATTGCCACCGGCCACACCCGGACCAATTTTTGCCATCTCCATCAGTGAGTCCCACAGGCGCTCACTGTTGATACGCATGTTGCTGGTTATCGCCATGATTTAGCCCCTTTGGATTCGTGTTAGTGATTGCAGGTTTTACGGGCGCTGCGACTCAGGTTGGAAACGTGAAAACGGCTCCCTGTTTAATACCGGTTGGCCAACGACTGGTAATGGTTTTCAGCCGGGTATAAAAATGCACACCTTCGGGCCCGTAAATGGCGTGATCGCCGAACAGTGAACGCTTCCAACCACCGAAGCTGTGGTACGCAACCGGCACCGGAATAGGTACATTGATACCTACCATACCCACCTGAATACTATCGGCGAACGAACGGGCCGCATCGCCATCGCGGGTAAAGATAGCAGTGCCGTTACCATACTCGTGATCATTGATCATGTTGACGGCCTGATCATAATCATTAGCGCGTACCACTGACAAAACTGGGCCAAAGATCTCTTGCTGGTAGATCTGCATATCTGTGGTGACCTTGTCAAACAGCGTGCCACCCAAAAAATAACCATTCTCGTAGCCCTGTAGTGCAATGTCACGTCCGTCAACAATCAGCTCAGCACCAGCATCCACACCGGCATTAATCAACGAGGTAATGCGACTTTTTGCATCAGCGGTAATCACTGGCCCCATCTCGGCATCCGGGTCATCTGCGGGCCCAACACGCAAGGCTTCGACTCGCGGTCGCAGCGCGTTGACCAGTCGATCGGCTGTGTCCTCTCCTACCGGTACCGCCACTGATATTGCCATACAGCGCTCGCCAGCCGAACCGAATCCTGCGCCCATCAAAGCGTCCACGGCTTGATCCATATCAGCATCTGGCATAACAACCATGTGGTTTTTAGCACCACCCAGAGCCTGTACCCGCTTACCGGCTTGGGTACCACGGTGATAGACATATTCAGCAATCGGTGTTGACCCAACAAAGCTGACCGCCTGAACCTTGGGATGGTCCAGCAACG
>CALKXZ010000421.1 GCA_938003775.1 uncultured Granulosicoccus sp.
TGACTGGGTAAACGACGCTGACGAACACTACGACTTCTGAATTATTAATTTAAGGCAAGTGGCAGACATACGTTTAGGAGGCAAACGGTCTGCTACCTATTATTCCGGCAAATAAGCGCGCTTTTACTCCAGCAATAACAAATGTCGCAGAGTGAATATCCACCAATGGTTCTTTTAAACCATTTCAGTTGATGCGCCTGGCTGACGGCCTTGGGCTTCGTCGGCAGTATTTCAATTACATACCGATCAATCATCTCCGACAGCGTGTGTTTCTTTGCCTCAGCGGTCTTAAAGTAGCGGTTTTCACGAATCGCTGTTTCGGTGGCAGCCACCCAGAGTTTTGCGTCTGTTTTTCGTTTGAATGTTGCTGATTGAGAAGGGAAACCCTTCAAGCGAATTTCTGCTGTGTAGGACACTACACCGCTAGCATTGTGCCTTGCTCTGATTGAAGCCATAACCGAATTGCCCGACATTGCTGAGCTCCATTACTAGGAATGCCCAACGTGAACGAAAACGTCCAGTAGCCCCACGTATAAGTGGTGCGCTTGGAACAACGTGTCATTGTCAGAGCTATGTCTATGTCGGGTGACGCACTGCGACGAGAGTGCGACAAAACTTCTTTAAAGCACAATTAGATCAGCTCAAGTCAATCTAAGTGTTTGATTTACATGGTGCCGGCACCAAGAGTCGAACTCGGGACCTACTGATTACAAATCAGTTGCTCTACCAACTGAGCTATACCGGCATCAAACCAACTAAATAGGTGAATTTTGTTTCACCCAACTGCAGCAAGGAATTCCACAATCAACTTTCGGGCCATGTGCTGGCCATTCGACGTGAATCAATCCGAGCCGCCTAGTGTATTCATTTAATTCAGATTTGGCAATATTGTGAGCTGCGGAATCCGGAGTTTTTTTACGCATCCGCCAGATTCTTAGCCCCTGTCGCCTCCCGTGTGCTCTGAGCAGAAGTCTGTTTACTCGATTTTCCGGTCTGCGAAAATTGTCAGCCAATTGGCCTTACGGACACATTGCCACCGTACAAGGGTTTTACAAAACCGTCTCGTTCAACCATCAAAGCACCTTGCTCGTTGACACCACGGGCCACAGCGATAGTTGTCGACTTATCTGCGTGGATCGTTATTTTTCGATCACGCAGGTAGTCAAAGTGTTTCCACTGCTCGGCAAAAGGCGCCCAGCCATTATCAAAAAAGTGTTGGTGAGCACTGAGAACTGACGCGGCGATTCTGCCGACTAGCACATCGCGATTCTGGAGCGATGTATCAATCTGTTCCAATTCGAGCGAGGTACCACCGATACCCAAGCTCTGCACAACATAATCATTCAGTAAATTGATGCCGATACCCGTTAGTATCCTCGTAGTTGCAGGGCTATTCTCGGTAGCATCGCCTTTCACTATTTCGGTCAGTAGTCCGCCCAGCTTTGCACCGTCGATCAACACATCGTTAGGCCATTTCAGTTGCGGTTCAATACCGCACTCTGAGGCCAAACAGGTAGCGACACCAATGCCGGTAACAAGACTCAAACCCAGTAATTCATGGGCTTGTTTTTGCGTTTGAGTCAGCAGTGAAAACGTAATGTTGCCCGGTTTGGCTTGCCAGGTCCGCCCTCGCCGCGCAATACCAGCGCTCTGCAAGTGAGTCACGCACAATTGAGGGGCCCGTGACGACTCTTCAACCTCGCCATCTGACCCATAGGCCGCTTCCGGTTGTGCAGTGTTAGCCTGAGTGGAAGCAGAATTACGAAGCCACACACTGGTTGATTCCAACTTGTGAAATACATGTAGTTTGACGTGCCGGTGGCCTACTGCAGCTAGTTCCTGTTGAATCAGCGCGGCATCAGGTGTACCTGTTGGTACAGGATTTAATACTTCATTCATTGGAATCAACCATCAACAACTTGCGTGTCATTGGCAGTGTGTGCCAACCTTGGATCGTGCAACCATGCATTGAGCTTGTCCTGATCAGTGGTCTCCAATACCGCTGTATCGTCCGGCGCCATTTCGATCGGTAAACTGGCTGTAAACAACTGACCCAGTCTGAAGTAGTGGACCGTCAAACAATCAAGATCAGCATAGCGCACCAGATGATTTTCGACATCGGCCTTAGTGACTGATAATGAATTTAGGGCAATGATCAGATCACCCGCCGATAATCCAGCTCTCTGGGCAGGGCCATGGCGCATGACTTGATGTATTTTTACGCCACCGGCGACATCACTGATGGTCGCACCAAACCAGGGCTGGCGCCTACCGCCTAGAGACGATTGACTTCGAGTGCCGCCCACATCCGCATGGGATATACGAGCACACCAAGACAGATCAACACCTAAATTGTTCAATGATTCCACCAAGGGCAGATCATTCGTTGTGTACAACGCAGTATCGAAAAAATCAGACAAATCCTTACCGATAATCAGTGAGGCAAGCTCTTGCGGCTCCTGTTCTGCCACACCAGCGTAGTCCGACTGCCACCTGTGCCATAGCTTACGCATCAGCGAATCTAAACTGATCTGTTGATGGCTATCTGACCTCATCAGACTATCCAGACACAGCGCTATCAAAGCACCCTTGGCGTAATAACTGACGATGGAATTGGGGGCGTTCTCATCTTGCTTATAGAACTTGTTCCAGGCATCAAAACTAGAATCAGTAACGCTTTGTACATGCCGACCCGCTCCGCGCTGCACACGGGTCAATGTCTTGGATAACAAACCTAAGTAACGCTCCGTATCGATTATTCCCGCTCTGACCAGTACAAGATCATCATAGTAGGAGGTCATTCCTTCGAAAAACCACAACAACTCTGTATAAGACTCAGCATTGAGCTCATACGGCACGAAACGCGCTGGCTTGATTCGCTTGACATTCCAAGTATGAAAATACTCGTGGCTGCATAAGCCCAGAAAATCGAGATACTTATCACTGACAGATTCCTCACCTACGACAGGCAAATTTTCACGTGTGATCATTAACGCTGTTGAGGCTCGATGCTCCAAGCCACCGTAACCGGCGTCCACGACCATCACCAGAAACAGGTAGCGTTCAACCGGTGCAGGCTCTCCAAAGAAACGAATCTGGTATTCACATATACGCGTCAAATCAGCCGTGAGTCGCTCCTCATCAAAATGACAAGCGCCAGTGAGGATAATCTCATGCGAGATGCCACACGCTGTAAATACAAGGCGCTTGAAAGCACCCTGCTCTACGGGATGATCAATCAGCTCATCATAGTTTTTGGCGATGTACTGGCCATAACCGTCGTCATCGATATGGAACGCAGAAAGCGTAGTTGCTAGTTGAAAGTTGCGTTCGACATCGTGTTTGGGCCGAATAAAAGTGACCTTATGTGATTGAGCTGAATGAGTCTCTACACTCAGAAAAATACTGGTGCCATTAAAAAAAGCGTGCTGCTGATCCACGTGAGCTGCCCGCACTGATAAATCCCAGGCGTACACCCGGTAGCGAACAGTCAGTTGCTCTAACCCGGCCGGCGATACCCAGGTAGACTTATCAAGCTTTGTCAGCGATACGGCTTCGTTATGGCTGGTTGCCTCGATAGTGACTATATTTCTGGAAAAATCACGGATCATGTAGCTACCGGGTATCCAATTAGGTAGCCGAAGAATTTGACCCTCAACGACCGGATCAGCAATGTCGAGCGTCACATCAATCAGATGGGCGGCAGGCTCGGTAATGCTGACGGTGTAACTCAGGCTCATAACGTATCTCTTGTTAAACTCTAGTGATGCATACAATTTCGACCCTGAACCACGTCGCTGCTTCTATAGCAGCATCTAAGGATCGAAGGCGGCCCCCACTGTACTCATTTTTTCTGGATCTATCGGGGCCGCCCAGGTCCAGAGTGACTAGGCTCACCCCAGTAATAATTCCGTGCAGCACCTTATATATAGCTCTCGAAATATACAGCTCTAGAAGCTTCTGGACTCAAATTTTTATGCGTCACTTGGGCAAATTAATTCTCGCGTTGCAAAATATACTATCTTCAGGATCGCTTTGTTGACTCTGTGACTGCCACTAAGAGCCGCACTCCGTCCAACGGACTCACTGTTACTGAACATGACGATGCTGGCCAAAATTGGCGTGATTAAGCTCAATCCATCAGACATACCATGCGCTGCGTGATACATAGCTTCTGAGGACTAAGGACTAAGGACCTAAGGACCTAAGGACCTAAGGACTAAAGGCTAAGAACTAAGAGCTGAGGACTGAGGACTGAGGACTGAGGGCTGAGGGCTGAGGGCTGAGGGCTGAATATTTTTCCCTCGTACTTACAAATTACATAGGTGCGCACGACTTGCGTGTCTTTAGCCTCGGGCGAACCACACCGACACTGCCAGGCAGTCAATGCATTGAAACAACCCGCACTAAATTCGACTCAACCACGGCGCATACCGTTTTTTATTTCACACGTGACAGGTTACCGCGCTACCGAACCGCGTGCGTTCAATCGCATTCAACGCAAGAAAACGTGTTATTGATGGATTTAACCTGCTCGGTATACTCCTGTCGTCCACTTATCGTCCACTTACTCATTGATAGTCATGAACAACCTTTTACAAATACTCCAGGATCGACACTCGTTTCCGGCCAGCCGACTCAGTAATCCAGCGCCGAATGACGAACAGCTGGATGACATAATTCGATGCGCCATTACAGCACCCGATCACTGCCAGCTGCGTCCCTGGCGATTCATCAAGATTCGCGGTGATGCGCGGCATGCGCTGGCTCGCGTTTTTGTCGATGCTGCCCGGTTGAGAGAACCACAAATCAGCGAACAGAAACTACAAAAGCTCAGCGAAAAACCCCTGCGCTCACCGTTAATCGTGGTGATTGTAGCAACCCTGACAGTCGATCACCCCAAAGCGCCTGAGGTGGAGCAATTGCTGTCGGCCGGGGCTGCTGTTCAGCTAATGCAGCTGGGCGCCACTGCGGCGGGCTTTGGGTCTATCTGGCTAACCGGAGAGAACGCTTACGATAACAACGTTAAAAACGCGCTCGATATTGACAGTAAGGACCGCATCGTTGGATTTTTGTATCTCGGCTCGCCGCCCGATGACAAACCAAGCAGACGCAGACCGGCGGTCTCGGAACATGTCAGTGAGTGGCGCGGAGATTGATTCTCAACGGCATGATTCTGGACATATATCTGGGCCAATATTGAGCAATTCTGACGAGAACTGGTTCTCAGTCGGTAGTCAAACTGATCACAGGTTGCGTGTTCGTGTCGATAGTCTCTACCATGGCACGGTACTCAACCCTCGGGCATTTTTTTAGCTGTAAAAGACGACTTTTCCTAGCATCGGTCTTGTGCACCATCACCACCAACGTCGTTGTAGGGGACGTTCACTATCAGTATCGGGGCCACGATGGCGTTATGCTGTTCAGTGACACCCCGGTGGTAGACGGAAAACTACAAAGGCGCAGTTACAGCGCCATGTTACGGACACCCACTGTGGCCAACCCTTGCAGGTCGCTGACATCCTCACAACTGGATGTAAAAGGCGAGAAATTAGATGGCCAGTTTCAGCACGTGGCAGCCCGATTTGGCCTCGACCCTGCCCTGCTCAAAGCCGTTGCCAGAGCAGAATCCTGCTTCGACCCTCTGGCGGTGTCCAGAGCAGGCGCCAAGGGCCTTATGCAGCTGATGCCGTCCACAGCCGCTGAAGTGGGTGTCTTAAACATCTACGATCAGAACCAAAACCTGCAAGGTGGCGCCCGCTATCTGTCCGCCATGCTCCAGCGCTACTCACAAGACACCCATAAAGCGTTGGCAGCCTACAACGCTGGCCCTGGCAACGTGGATCGCTATAACGGCGTTCCACCATTTCCCGAGACCAGGAAATACATTAAGAAGGTGTTGGAATTCCAGAAACACTACGTGGCAAAAAGGGGCACCCGCGTATCAAAGGCATCACACCCCTGAATAGGTTTTGCCACACAGAGACTGTTTCACGCAATGCCGGTCTGGTCTGATCACACACACCACCGCTCGGGTGCGACATCGAATCGGTGAAAAATCCATCCCCACTAGGGCGATCAGGACACGGCGATAAAACGATGAGGATTAGGTCTACGTGGTGTTTTGATAGTGTGAGCTTGGCGAAACGGTCGACAACCTATGTGTGAATGTAGCGTACAACCTAAAAGGTCCGAATCATGCCATTCACCGTGGTACCGGTAGGTCTATACTGGGCCATAGTTTCCCCTTAACCCAAGGTCCGTAACCGTCACTACCATGTCCAAACAAGAGCCTGTCATCGCCAGTAATTTTATTCGCCACATCATTGATGAGGATGTGGCTGCTGGCAAAAACGAAGGCAAGGTCGTTACCCGCTTCCCACCTGAACCTAACGGTTATTTGCATATCGGGCACGCCAAATCTATCTGTTTGAATTTTGGCATAGCCAATCAATACAGCGGCTTATGTAACTTACGCTTTGACGATACCAACCCAGGACGCGAACGCGAAGAGTTCGTTAACGCGATTAAGGACGATGTCAGTTGGCTCGGCTTCGAATGGAACGAGCTGCGCCATGCGTCAGACTACTTTGACGAACTCTACAACTATGCCTGTGAGCTGATTCGTCAGGACAAGGCTTATGTTGACAGCAGTTCGGCTGAAGAGATGCGACTTTTGCGCGGCACTCTGACCGAGCCAGGCACACCAAGCCCTTACCGGAACCGGTCAGTGGAGGAAAATCTTGATCTGTTCAAGCGCATGAAAGAGGGGGAGTTTGACGACGGTGCTCATGTGCTTCGCGCGAAAATAGACATGAGTTCGGGCAATATCAATTTACGCGACCCAACCCTGTATCGCATCCGCAAGGTCAACCACGTGAGGACCGGCGACAAATGGTCGATCTATCCTATGTACGACTACACACATTGTGTGTCAGATGCGATCGAGGGCATTACTCATTCTTTGTGCACGCTCGAATTTGAGGATCACCGACCGCTTTATGACTGGGTGCTGGACGAACTGGCGACACCTGCGCACCCCCAGCAGATCGAATTCGCCCGCTTGTCACTTGAATACACGATGCTCAGTAAACGCAAGTTGATACAGCTGGTGGAGGAAAAGCACGTCAATGACTGGGATGATCCGCGTATGCCAACACTGATCGGCATTCGGCGTCGTGGGTATACGCCGGAGTCTTTGAGAATTTTCTGCGAGAAAATTGGCATCACGAAAAACGATGCCTGGATAGAAATGGCAGTGCTTGAAGGCTGCATTCGTGATCAGCTCAATACCGAAGCGCCTCGACGCATGGCTGTACTAGATCCGATCAAGGTCACAATAACCGATCTTCCCGACGATCACGTACAGACTTTGACTTTCGCTAATCACCCACAGAATGAGGATGCCGGAACTCGCACGGTTCCATTTACTCGCACTGTTTTTATAGAACGTGATGATTTTGCCGAGATACCGCCACCAAAATATCAGCGCCTAGTGCTCGGTGGAGAGGTTCGGCTGCGCGGTAGCTATGTCATCAAGTGCAATGAAGTCATTAAGGATGACAATGGGGTTATCACCGAGCTGCACTGTACGCACGATCCTGACACCCTGGGTAAGAAGCCTGAAGGACGTAAGGTGAAAGGCGTACTCCATTGGGTGTCCGCTGCGCACGCTGTGTCAGCAGAGATCCGCCTGTATAACCCATTGTTCACGGCACTGGACCCAAGCAAGGCGGATACGCTGGAAAGTATCATTAATCCAGAGTCAGAAATTATCATGCGCCAATGCATGGTAGAACCTGCGCTGCGACAAAGCGCTGCCGAGCAGCATTTCCAATTTGAACGAACCGGCTATTTTGTAGCAGATCGGCACGACCACACGCCTGAAAATCCTGTCTTCAATCGAACGGTCACACTGCGCGACACCTGGGCCAAGTAGAGGGCATCTTGTACGAATCGTTGAACTAGGCTGCTCTGTGCAGCCGGTTCATCTGCGCCAGAGCTGAAATATATCTCGCAGCCTGAGTCATTAACGGGCTACGGTAAGATTCGGCAGAAATAGCATTACAAAACCTACTCGCCCTCCGATTCGGCATGAGGTCTGCTTCACAAAAACGAAAGTTTCGATTGGTTGACCGACAACGTGGCATCGGACAGACGAGTTCACATTGACGGACACCAATCTAGCGACTATTACATTTAGTGTCATGTTCGTCGGTGTGATGACATTTGCATGCATTTTTTTGCATACATCAAGACTGCGCCGCGACGTTTGTCCAATGAAAACCGCTGGTGAGAGAATCATATGCCTAATCGCAATACCGTCATTTTTCAAAAAAGCCTGCTCGCAATTGCTGTTGTATCGCTCAGTGCTTGCACCTCAACACCCCGAATCCAAGATTACGACCTGAGCCGAGTCGGCGCTGGCATTCTGAGTGCTGGCCGAACAACGGCCGAAGTCAGTAGCCACGTGTGGGACAGAACCACCTACTTACTAGGCTTCAACGACGGCGAGGCACAACCCAACGAAAGCCAGTTAATGGACGAAGTTGACGTCGCCATGATGGAAGAAGACGCCATAATGCCTGACAACGCTATCGTCAGCCCCATTGTCATCGAGCAGGCAAGCCGCACAACAGACCAGACACCCACAAACGCCGAGCTGCTCCAGCAAGACCAGACACCCATATCTCTGGACGATGGCATCGACAACGCCAATGCCCCAAACGAGGTCACCGCCAACGCAGACAATCAAATTGTCGTGGAGGACCTGATTCATGAGGTAAAAACTAACGAGACGCTGTGGGACATATCTAAGCTGACCACCGGTGATGCTACGAATTGGCACCTGCTGGCTGACGTCAACAACCTGGGGCCAAACGCCGCGGTGTTTCCCGGCCAACGATTGATAGTTCCGGCCGACATGGTCAAACCTGATTACGACGATGTGGTGGCAGATGTTGTGGCAAACACCCAACAAGCAGAGACACCTATCCTGATAAACACACAGGATCTGACCGACACAACGAATAAAACTGACTCCAAGTCTGTTGATGAAAATGCCAGCACGGACACTCAACGCCTGGCAATCCCAGCTACCAATGAGTCAACCGAACTTGCCACGGCTCAGTCAGCTGGTCAGCCGTTTAAGCTCAATGCTGGCGAGACACTCTGGGATTTCGCCAAGCGCACCACCGGCGATGCAACCAACTGGCAAGCCATCGCCGGCCAAAACAACTTCACAGAAAAGCAGGCGGTCCTGGTCAGAGCTGGTCAAACAATTTATGTACCAAAGGAGATGGTTCGTCCAGAGCTGGATGTGGCCGACAACACTGTTCAGAAGCTGGATGTAGCCGACAACACTAATCAGACACCCACAAACGCACCCGAGCAAGCTGTTGAGCTAGCTGCAGCCGACCCCACTTCAGAAAATGCCAATCAACAGGCGATAACTGCCACCAGCAATTTGCTGGCTAGTGCTTCTGCGCTGGATGAAACACAATCCATAAAAATCGTAGAGGCGACATTCAAACCAGACGAATCCCGCGAGCCTATTAACGTTGAGTCAGCAATCACAGATGCATTGACTAGCACAGTGGGTGATTCGGAACAAATCATGGTTAGCGGCACTTACTACCCTAAGGCAATTTATAATGACGCAGATTTCTCCTCAAGCCTGCTGATGCGCGTATCTCCTGGAACAACTCTTCAGGTTTCCAAAGCGATGGGTAATTGGTTTGAGGTCACAACTGATAAGGGCGTTGGTTATGTGCATCAGCGCGACATCAAATAGGCGGAACAACCATTCGCGACATGGCTTCAAACCAGTAAATTGATGGTAGAAAAGGTTTATATTCCCACAGACCGTCAAATTTAATCGTCTGATGTATTACGCCCGATCTTTTTGAAAGATCGGGCTTTTTTTTGCCCAGAAATAAGATAGGGAATACCATAGATCTTTGATTTTATTGAAATTCTGTGAACGCGGATTTGTGATCTGTGAGGACAAGTTAGATTTATGCAGATTGTGTGTGATTTATGGGTGTCTGATCTCGTGAGTGCTGTAGGGAACTGGACATACTTCACATTTGGTAATCTATTTTGAAGCGACAATAATTCTGAATCTTGGTAGACCTGTATCGCGAGCGGTCTGTTAACAGCTCTGAATGTGACACTCGTTTTGACCATATTAATTTGTTCGATCGACTGGAAAAATAATGAAAAACAACCCCAGTTTACTATCGTGGACCTTGATCACCGTTTTGACGGCCCTGGCTCAGGGTTGTGCAACGGGGGCCAAAACCAAAGACGTACTTGAATCTGCTGTCATACATGACGCTAGCGCCATAGAGCACATTGTGCAAAAAGGCGATCGTCTCGGTGATATCGCTAATACGTACACTGGACGCATCCAAGATTGGAAAGCCATAGCCGAGCACAACAATATCAATGACCCGCGTGCACTGAACATCGGAGACACCATCCACATTCCGCGTAGCCTGTTACCCGAGTCCCAGCCAACCGACCCAAAGGCATCACGCAAAGCCGCTCGCAGAGAATCACTGGATGCCGCCAGCTCGCGAGGCGTTCCAGCGAATATTTCAGCATCCAGTACCAACTCGTTAGCGATAAAGCAGCGCTTAGAATCGGCCAACAATGAGGTTAATGTGGTTGTCAGACCGGTTGATGTAAACAGGGAATTCACGCTCACACCAATAGATCTGAACAGTCTGACGGGGTCTTCTTCATTTGCATCCGCACCGCCGCGAGTTAAAGTATCCGGCACTTATTACCCCAAAGGCCTCTATCGTGAACCAGCAAATCACTCCAGCCTGGTTATGAGGGTGGCACCCGGTACAGTTTTCGAATTGGAACGTGAAGTCAATGATTGGTACAAGGTTGTGACTGATCAAGGCACCGCTTACCTGCGCACAATTGATGGAACCTTACTACCGTCCGATGGCTAAAAGCCATTGTTAGCCTCATTGATTGCCTTTGCCTTTGCCACAGTCTCACAGCAACAACCACAGTCACAGCGGCAGCCAAACCCCTGCTCATAAATTGACGAACGCGCTATAGTTTTCTCTGAGTATCTGGCAAACGCCAGCTGCGCTCACTACTCAGAGCAATATTCGATGACAACCCAAGCGGTTACACTTGTCAGGCACGCAAAATCCAGCTGGCAAACTGCCGGCCAACCCGATCACGACAGGCCGTTAAACCATCGAGGCCTGCGTGATGCGCCAGACATGGCCCAACGCCTGCTCGATCGATCGTGTATCCCTGATTTGATTCTGTGCAGTTCAGCGCACCGGGCGGTGCAAACAGCCCATGCGCTGCAATCGGCTTTCAAATTAGCCGACGGCCGGATCCGGATCGACCCAAAGTTGTACCTTGCCTCGCCGCAAACGCTGCTCCATCGCCTCGCAAAAACCGAACGCACGGTCAAGCACATAATGGTGGTTGCCCATAATCCCGGCTTGGAAAACCTGAGCGAACTTCTGGCAAACGAGGCGCTACCGCCCATGCCAACCATGGCTGTCCGTCACTTCGGCTGCTCCTGCATTCGAGCACTGTATTCACTTTTCTTTAGTGCCGCTATGTCTCAGCCTTTCCCGGAATTAGACACCCATAAATCAATTAGTCAATCTACTAACCATAAAAACAACCAGACTGCACAGCCGGCCCGGCTGATATTTCAGGATTTTCCGAAAAATTTGGGGTAAGCGCGGGGAGTTAGCCTGGGTCTATTTTGGTCAGTGAAATTGATGGCTTGTCCCCCTTACGATAGTTAGCTGGCTGGCGCGCCATTTCCTGAAAGGCATGATCACGCTGCTCGGCGCTCTTAAACCATCTGTGCCCGGTCCATTCATCACCCAGTAGATGTGGAGCTGCCAAAGGATCATCTTTCGGCATTTGAACGCGTATGCCGTACGGCTTCTCGTTATTGTTGTTCATCAATGCATTATCTCTTGGTTCTAGACACCCATTATCTCGTGATATCGACCGCGCCGATCAAAATTTATCCTGCAAATTACGGCTATCTGGCTCCTGAAGTTGTTTGGTGCGGGATTGCTTTCCGGAGCGTTTCAATACCTGGGTGTCTGCTTCTGCGTTTTAGCGTGCTATCTGGAACCCGACAGTATATGGGTGTCTGATACTGCACTTCTGATAGCGTGCTCCCTGGAGCCCGACAATATATGGATGTCTGATACCGCGCTTGTGGTGAAATTAACAGATAATGGCGCTAAGTTACTCACGAGATAAGACTAATGATTACACGTACTGAGATCGCCGTATTACTGGCAATGACCACGATTCTGGCTGGATGTACTCAAGAATCACAGAATAAGATTGGTCGTTCCATTCAGAACTGGACCGGCACTGATGGGATTATCGAGATTTATGCCGGTGAAAAACTGGTCAAACGATTTATGAAAATTGACAAGTTAACGACAGCAGAAGGCACATCTAACGGCGCTGACCGCCCGTACCGGTTTGGCTACGGAATCCTGGATGCGAACCTCAATGGAACAGTTGATAGCGGAGAGAAAAAGGTTTATTTCGAATTCAGCGACTACTCAACGTCTTATGTCTTTTATGAGAACCCTGCCTAATTTGCCATATATTATGCGCCAATAACGTCAGATTTTAATGATGTAATTCAACAATTTATTTGACTTACCTGCAGCGCCGACTAAAGTAATGTGGCGTGTTTCAATCAAGAAATAGTTACACGTTCTCACCCCCAAATCGGGCCCGCTTGTCGGGCCCTTTTTTTTGATGGCCCGTACCGCGTTATACTGCGCGCCGAACCTGAGGTGAACAATATGCGCATGGATTTTTTCAGCGATTTGGTCGAGCAATCGATCGAACATTCGCAAGCAGAAATAACTGGCGACGGCAGCAAATTTGAAGCACGTGTTGTCAGCGACTCGTTTGAAGGTCTGTCCACTCTTAAGCGGCACAAGCTCATTTACGCCGTGCTCGACGAGCACATAAAGTCTGGTGCCATACACGCTTTGTCAATCAAAGCTTTCACCAAATCTGAGTGGGCTGATTCAAGCACGGCTTAGCGATGAGCAGTCATCAACACTGATCACTGAAAATATCATCTGGCACACAGCCATAGTCCACATAAGCCATATCAAGTCGCATAAGTGCTTTGTGCCAATTAGTGAGTTAGTGATCCATTTGGCCTATAAGCCGTCATCGCTACCCGGCTTTTCCGATGGAATAACACCGTCATCAGGCCCAAAAGCGTTGTCATCGACATAACGGAACAGACGCTGCCTCGCCCCCTGTCTTGAACCCATGGGTCACCGTCACAAAGAAAGGCGAGGGCTGCGGATGTCTAGTGTCAATCGCTGCTGATCACTGATCTCGATAAATATGGCCCGAAAATCGCTTGGTTATTGCCACTTGAGCGCTGAATTTAGTCATCCTGAATTTGAATTCTCCTGGATTAGTTGTCGAGCACGTTAACGAGATCAAATTCACGATGCCGTTAAATTCACACAAGTTATCGAGTAACGAACACTGATTCCAGTTCAGTCCACGCGTTGCTAGTGCGTGTCCCGTACAACCCAAATTCATTTAACAGTGGATGGTACGCAAACCACACGATGTAAGTCCGGCACGATCTCTATAACTAGGGAATATCAAGAAGTTGATGAAAACCAAGTCTGAGGCGAACGAACGATCTTCATTGACCGGTAAGTGCTCCTGGGTACAGTCTCTGGCAAACATCATAAAACGCACTGATCATAGCGCTGAATCCGGCATGCGCACCATGTTGTACTGCGACATCCAATCCAGCAAACCAGCCCTTTTCGTGCCCCCGGATATGGCTGAGCTCCAACCGCAAAGTCTTCGATACCTGCACGCGTTTTCACAGGCGAATGATCTGAAACTAATTGAAGACAGACGACGCGTCATGATTCAGCCGATCATTGAGCAGCGAGAACAAAAGCCACCCATGATCGCCGCGGGCTTAAGCATGTTACTGAAACAGACCGGCATGCCTGGTAACGCTAAAGCCCTATCTTGTCCACATAGACTCAACGCAGACAGCCCCCATATCGGAATATCACGGCTGATAGAAATGGCTGCATTCGCCACACCAAATTCCAAACGCATAGTCGTACTGCCGAATCGGATGATTGTGAATATTTTGGATAACGATACTCACCCGATATCCGCATACGGTTGCAAATTAATATCCGCTGATACGACAACGATACTCAGCCACTTTGACTCACCTAATTTCAGAGCAATAGGATACTCCGCTGGGAATCAGTACGTGTTGCACATATGCTTGGCCGGTGGTCCATTAACAAACCCAACGCTGTGGACTCATTTACGCACCTTAACTCGAACCGACTTTCGGTTTCAGTTACTACCTAACCAGACATCGATTAATGATTTCGGCTTGTTTTATGCCACGTTCTATATGGATATGGCCGATTCTGATGCGCCTTGGTGGTTGTCGACAGAACCAGACACCCATCAATCAAACGAAGACAATCCGTTGTATTCACTGCGGCAACAAACTGGCTAATTCACACCAGCTTCAGCTTTTGAAATACTGATTAGCTGCCGTGCGAAGGCTTTGCTGTCGTAACGTTAAGCGCCCCACAATGAAGTCTCGCACTTGCAGTCAGGGAAGTCCCAGGCTTTACGGAGAACGTCACCCAGGCTGTCGGTGCGGTTTGATTTGGCTCGGCTCGGCTCGGCTCGGCTCGGCTCGGCTTGGCTCGGCTTGGCTCGGCTCGGCTCGGCTCGGCTTGGCTCGGCTTGGCTTGGCTTGGCTTGGCTTGGCTTGGCTTGGCTTGGCTTGGCTTGGCTTGGCTTGGCTTGGCTTGGCTTGGCTTGGCTTGGCTTGGCTTGGCTTGGCTTGGCTTGGCTTGGCTCTATAAAGTATGAGACACAGGACGAAGCAGGCATTCCAGCACCGAGATAACCACTACATCGCAATAT
>CALKXZ010000422.1 GCA_938003775.1 uncultured Granulosicoccus sp.
AGTTGAGGTTGATCATTCCGATGCGCGTGGCGGGGAAATCGGCGATGAGCTACTGGGGTTTGCCAATGACATGGATGCCGATCTAATCGTTATGGGGTGTTATGGTCATAGCCCGATGCGTGAATACTTGCTAGGCGGCACAACGCGACAAGTGTTAAAACAAACGCGCGTACCGGTACTCATGAGTAATTGAGCCTAGGGGAATAGGCGAAGGTTTATTTGTTTGGCCAGGTAGCGCACTAGCGAAACAGCTAACGGGTTCCGGATTTTTACGGACGATGCTAATGAAAAACACCGTGCAACTACCCACAGATAGCGTTAGTGACCTCTGGATTCGCTCTTTAATGACACTAGGGTTAAGTTGACCCCCGCCCGTGCAAAGTGCTTGTCTGTATGCATAATAAGCGCATCCGTAATACAGATGCTTGACGCAGAGTTATGGAGTTTATCGATTACTACAAAACGATGGGGCTGGACGATACGGCCACCAGCGATGAAATAAAGCGTGCTTATCGCAAACTTGCGCGCAAATACCACCCGGATGTCAGCAAAGAGACTGACAGCGAGGCGCGCTTCAAGGAGTTAGGCGAGGCCTATGCGGTGCTCAAAGACGAACAACGTCGACGAGAATACGATGAGTTAAAGCGCCATCGGTCTTCACCAGAAGGTGGGTTCAACCCACCCCCTGGTTGGCAGTATCAGGGCGACATGAACCCGGATGATTTTCAATACTCAACACAAGGCGGGCAGGGAAGCGCCGAGTTCAGTGACTTTTTCGAACAAATTTTCGGTAGCAGATATCGTCATGAGCACGCTGAGCACTCAGAGCAACGCAGTCATATCAGAGGCCAGGATGTGCATACCCGCCTGCCAATTTCTCTATACGATGCTTTCCACGGTGCGTCGGTGGAAGTGGCCATTAGTCTGCCGGTGGTGCAGGCACAGGGCAATGTGGGGATAGAGAACAAAACCTTGAAAGTGAAGATACCGGTCGGTGTCGTCTCGGGTCAGAAGATCCGACTGCGGGGACAGGGTGGGCCAAGTGTTGGCGATGCACAACCCGGAGATCTATACATTGAAATATCGATAAAAGAGGACGAGGTTTATCATTTGGATGGTCGAAATGTCACTGTAGATTTACCGGTAACACCCTGGGAGGCTGCATTGGGTGCCGTGGTAGAGGTGCCCACACTGGATGGACCCGTTAACCTAACCGTGCCTAAAAATGCAAAGCAAGGCCAACGTCTGCGGCTCAAAGGTCGTGGATTACCGGGCAAGCCACCGGGTGATCAATACGCGGTAGTGATAGTGGTGGTGCCTGAAGCGACGACAGATGAGCAAAAGGCTTTGTATGAATCCATGCGTAAGATGTGGAAACTAAACCCGCGTTCAACGTCAGGAGCGTCGACATAATGAAGCGATCTGAGAGCGACAATACCATTGTGGATGTGGAGATATTAACAACAGACAAACTTTATTCCATGGCAGAGTTGTGCCGTATTTGTCAACTTAATGAATCTGGTTTACGTGAATACGTGGAGTACGGAATAATCATGTCCGAAACAACCGGTGTCTATCGTTTCAGCCAATCGCAACTGGACAGATTGCTACGAGGCACCCGATTACAGCGTGATCTGGAGCTCAATCATGCCGGGGTGGCGTTGGCTCTGGATTTACTGGATACCATTGAAGAACTCAACAGGAATCTGTCCAGATTACAACGCTAACGCTCGGTCGCAATTGTGACCCTAACCTTAAGCTTGTCGGCATTGATCTACATCATTACAGGTGACTAAGCAGGTCATCTTTGAGTATCACAAATGCCATTTTCAGACAACGAACTACTGGCATTTTCGTCTCGTACCAGGGATTGAATGTTCGTGGTAGCGCTATCTGAGTGGCTGGGGGTAGCATGGGTCTAGCCTTTATATCAGTCGGTTACATTTTGATACAAATGGGTGTCGGGGTGATAAATTCAGTTGACATAGCTGTGCTCTTATAGCCTTAAATCCTGGTTATTTAACCATTTATTTGGGGGTCATTATGTCAGCTACTCTACGCACTACAGACACCACCATCGCGACCGCATTTCCTTGGTTATCTTCAGGAATAATTGATCACGTTAACGTGGGGCACACAATCGGTTGCACAGCTGATCGAGTGCTGGATAGGCACGAACATATATTTTTAGAAGGCGAAAAACAGACGCACATCTACCTGGTGATTGAAGGCGTTGTAGGTACGTACAAACTGCTGTCCGACGGTCGACGCCAGATATCTACGTTTGCTTATCCAGGTGATATTATTGGTCTTGACACTGTTGGTGAACATGTTAATAGCGGTGAGGCTTTGAATCGGTCGGTCATTCGTTGTATTCCTATCAACTCCATCGAGAAATTGATGCGCAACGAGCCAGGTTTTGGACAGGCACTTTTGCACTTAACAGCCAATGAGCTAGCCGATACACGCGAGCAGATGTTATCGCTGGGTCGCAAGTCAGCAGCCGAAAAATTAGCTACTTTTTTACTGCGTGTTGCCAGACGACATCAGGCAGTAGATCGCTCAACAGGCCAATCCAACCAGACTATCTCCATACCTATGAAACGCAGCGAAATAGCTGATTTCCTGGGCTTAACTATCGAAACAGTTAGCCGTTCATTTACGAAATTCAGGGTTGCTCAGGTTATAAAATTAGTCGCAAATTCTGAGGTGGAAATTCTGGATATCAATAGGCTGGCATTAATTGCCAATGGGGATGCACCGAATTGCCTTCATTAATCGTCATGGCAAGTCACCACTGAATAACACAGTTTACCGAGTTTTCAACTAAGCAATTGACGAGGTATAACGGTAAAAGATCAATCAGTAGGCGTATATGAACTAAGCGGTAGCACTGTCAATGGACATCGGCAGATTGACAGGCTTGCCGCAAACGGTGTTGTTAATTGAAGTTGCGCGAGATCTGATAGAACTATAGGCACAAACCAACGTTTACGGGCTATTAGTGCTAACTGAAAGATCTATAACCTATTCTGGCATAGTTGGTAGCGGGTAAGCTGCCAGTTTCCAAAGGACCTTGCCATCTAGAGAGTGATTCAACAGCGGATTCACCCACGCGCAATCCATTCCCATAGTCAGCCAATAACGCGCAGGAGCGACTGCCAATTACAGAGCTTTGCAATGGATGAGTCGGAGCGATCTGAACGAGTTCAAGGTCATGCGGGGGGTTGCGCATGAAATTTAAAGCCTCTGCAAATACCTGTTCGTGGCGTTCCATCATGTCGAGCATACTGCTGGGTAGGGCTTTATCCAGTTTCAGTGTGTCGATACGTTGTCGCCAGCATGATCTTCCACATTGCTGCGGAATAGTTCGGATAACCACTATTCGCCTTGCCCCTTGTTCATACGCTTTTCTAACAGGAATAGGGTCGGCAATACCACCATCAACAAGGATTTCATTATTGATATTCACACCCCCTTTGTACAAAAATGGAACGGCACTGGACGCCTTCATGTAATCCATAGCAGTCTGTGCATCGGGTTCTAGGTAGGTGGCGGCAAGATCAGATTTTCTGGTTGCGACAAACAGCAGGCTACGGTACTTGTTCACTTCTGAGATATGTTGGTAGGGCAACCGGTACCCGGGCTCACTCAGCATTCGGTGGAAGTATGTATCCAGATCTAGAGCGCTTTGCCCGCTCAACCAACGATACGGTACAAAGATACTGGGTGAGTGGGTCAGCTCTGCTATTGCTCTTTTGGCATACCCAGGTAGTCCAATAAAGTAGGTGAAGAGGTTCTGCGCACCGGCTGATGTGCCCACACCAAGGCCAAACGGGTTGAACCTGGATTGCAAGAAGGCATCAAGGACACCCGCTGTGAAGATTCCTCGTTGGCCACCACCTTCTGTCACGATCGCCGTTCGATGACAAACCCTTTCATTCAAATGGGTGCGGTGACTATGGGTCATTGTCATTGGTAACCTCAAACAGCAATAACACTGTTGACACCCATTATTCAATCTAGTGCGCAGAAGATCTTTGATTTTGCACAATTATGATCGCATCATAATCTATCGCG
>CALKXZ010000423.1 GCA_938003775.1 uncultured Granulosicoccus sp.
CGCTTGACTCTGAATGCATCAACCAAAGATAACTATTTTTAAATATGAAGCTCACTAGCTACGACCGCATTGGGCATCAAGCAGAATCAATAACACACCGATCACACAACCCCGCATCATGCTTTGCAGCTCATTGCTTAAGCAAATCATCTCATCCGAAAACGACCTCCCGCGGGAGGGTTTTTGAACTAAAAACAGCGCCCAGTTCGTTTGCCAATATCACTGATTAAACACCTCCGCGGGGGCGTCATTTACTTGACTTTTGGCAAGGGTTTTAGTAAGATAAGTCGTTGAAATAAATAGATAATTCGCATGGAAGCCAATTCCGAACTTGACGCTATCAGCACCGCTGATCTGGAGTCATCCATCACGCAGCTGTGTGCCCGAATCAACGCCGCCACCTATCAACAACTGATCATGATTGCCGAATTTGATCGGCGACAAGGCTGGGGCCATGAAGGCGTTCGTTCTTGTGCTCACTGGTTGAACTGGCGTTGTGGCATTTCGATAACCGCCGCCCGCGAGAAATTGCGGGTGGCTCATGCGCTGGACAAGTTGCCGCAAACCCGTGAAGCCTTTGCACAGGGGTTACTCCGTTATTCCAAAGCCCGCGCCATTACCCGGGTCGGTACAGAGCATAACGAACAGATACTGCTGTCTTTTGCACGCTATGGCACCGCCAGTCAACTGGACAAGACGGTACGGCTGTATCGTCAACAATACGATATGGCCGGTGCTCTGAGCGTTGGCTATCATCAATCGGCTCTTGATCCTGAAGAGCAGGACTACACCACCGATGCCCAACGGCGTGATGCGGAGAATCAGGGCGCAATGCATCATCAGGAACACCGTGAGCTCAGTGTGCACTGGGATGAACACGGTTGTCTGGCCATACGGGCACGCCTTACACCGGAACAAGGTGCTGTGATCATCAAAGCGCTGGAAGCTGCGGTGGAATCACTCAAGCAAGCAGAGCCGTCGGAGGGTTTTGACAGCCATGTTCATGAGCAAGCCGACGAACACACTCAAAACAACACCTCCGCGGGAGTGTATCGCCTCAATAGCTATCGTCACATGCCACGCCGCAAAGCCGATGCCCTGGTGCTGATGGCAGAGGCGTTCCTGAAAGATACGAAGGTGAGCTCTCACACCGATGATCGTTATCAGGTGGTGGTGCATGTGGATAGCGATGTCTTATCGCAGCAAGTGTTTGAAACAAAAAGCGGGAAACCGGACTGCTACATAGAAAAACACGTAGCGCTACCGGTTGAGACAGCACGCCGCTTGAGTTGCAGCTGTAAGATCGTGACGGCGCTGACTCGCGAAGGCGAACCGATGAACATCGGCCGCAGTAGTCGGGCCATACCCACCGGTATCCGACGCGCATTGGCCATTCGGGATAGTGTTTGCCAGTTCCCGGGCTGTGATTGTCAGCAGCATCTCGACGCTCATCATATTGTTCACTGGGCCAACGGTGGTGAAACGTCTTTGGCCAATCTGGTGGAGGTCTGCCACCACCATCACACGCTGCTTCATGAAGGGCAGTTTTCTGTCAGCAGGCAATCGACAGGCGAGTTGGTGTTCAGCCGGCCCAATGGCACACGTATTGAGCGTGAAACGAGCATCGCGGCAGAGCCAGACACGCCGGAACTGGGGGAAGATCAACACCCGTGGTCTGCCAGTGGGGAAACTATGGACTATTCGGTTGCGGTGAGTTGCATTGCGGTTTCCAATCAACAGGCTCACGGGGGCTCACGATCACCGATGGACAGGCTAACCAAACTGACCAGCATCGGTGGGCTCTAGTGCTCTGCATACCATTCATCTTGCAGCAAGAATAGGGACTGTAGTCGGCCATTTGCTGGCGTAAGAGAGGTTCTCAAATTGACGGTAGTGGGGTAGTTTTCCTTAGCGCACCCTGACTCGCAATCGTCACTATTTATTATTGTATATTGACCTAATGAGCCTTACGATCGGCTCATATGAGCATATCCGCAAAAAATATATCCGATGTCCTCGGCGGCGCTAAAAGCCTTGGTAAGCGAATCCGGACTATGCGTGATCTAGAAAGCATCGTCGCCAGTGGTTTGCCAAAATCGGCACTGGATACGTTTGTAGATAGTTTTGGAGAACACTTCACCGATGCCTCTGTAAATGACATCCGCTTTCAGATTGTGCCGCGTGCGACCTACAATCGAGTTGATCGATTCAACCTGCAAACTAGCGAGACGATTGAGCGAATTGCCCGACTGTATGCGATGGCGCTTGACGCGTTTGCAGACCCAGCCGCAGCTACACGTTTTATGATGCGTTCACATCCAGAACTCGATAGTCGTTCGCCATTCGAAACTGCGTTAACCGAATTGGGTGGACGAGCAGTCGAGGAGGTTATCGAACGGGGACTACATGGCCTCCCAGCTTGAAGGGCCAACGCGTCTACAGAATGGTAAGTAATCAGTATCCCCCTATTGATGGCAGTGGCGCATATCGTTGGGGTAGCCGCTGGGTTGACCCTGGGAGACTTGTTGTTCACGCAGCATCCAGTTACTCACTCGCTGTTCTTGAAAATCTTGTTCATTGGCAAAGCAACACATTACCGCCAACTTTAGTATGTGTCGTGGCGACGATTCCAGATTCACTAAAGCAATCGACTAAAAAATCTCGCGATATCGATGACGAAGATACTTGCCGTGCCATTGGTAACAAGTGGTTCGATGAGGGCAAGACCGTAGCCCTATGGGTTCCATCGGTTGTATCACCCTATGAAAACAACGTACTTATAAATCAACTCCATCCTGACTTTACGAAAATACGGATCTTGAAACCTGTGGAAGCTGAGGTCGATAAGCGACTGATACGATGATCTAGAAACATTTTAGGAATCCTGGGTTGCGACCGAATATGCAGTCATCGGGAATGCCGATGTCACCGGGGTAATCGTATCCAACGGACGCCATTCCCGGAATCATTTTTTCGGCATCATTCAATGTCTCAACCCCAATCAACATATCGACGATTGGTTTCGCCACCCTACTTTGAATTGACGTACTACCGATATGTTCAATTGCCAGAATGTAAATCCCGCAAACGTCAATGAGCTTTTTTGATTCCGCTGTGAAGCGACTCGACCAATCAGGCGAATAGGGGGCCAGACGATTTATTCCATGCTCGAGACCAAGACTCATTGAGTAGATGTATTATTAGCAAACTATGTCCGCAATGGGTACCAGATCCAGACGAATGACGAGAAACATGAGCAACGTCCAGGCTAATGTTCAGACCTGCCTAACCTGGCTCTTAGCATGCGCATACGTGATAACTTCAAAATCAGTAATCGCGTAACTCAGACAACTACGGCGATTGCCAGTCAGGCGCGAGATGCCAAAGTCATGGGAATATAGGCAGGCGCATCTGTATTACAGATTGATGCAGCGCTATACGTGGAAGAGGATACATTGATGGAACTCTTGATGGCCATTTTTGATCCTTCGCGGTTTCGTTTGTTTAGCGATGTTACGATTGAGTGAAACAGTCATGAACTATCTACCTCCCCCCAATAAGCAAGGCTACTACGAACAAGTCTGGACGCAAGTGCGCCTGATACCTTATGGGCGGGTAGCCACCTATGGGCAAATCTCAAAACTACTCCCTCAGCCCGATGAAATCAGCGCAGAGGACTATCAAATGTCAGGGTCACGCTGGGTAGGTTTAGCGATGGCAGCCTGCCCCGACGATGTACCGTGGCATCGCGTTGTTAACTCACAAGGAAAGATAAGCCACCCTGAGGCGGCAAAGCAGAAAAAACTGTTGGAGGAAGAAGACGTGTTTTTTTCAAACGAAAAGCTCGATTTGAATGAATACCAATGGCGTGTGCCTGGGCAGGGTAATGATCCAGAGCAGGGGCGGTTGTTTTAGACACTTTAGAGAGGCAGAATATTTAGCCGTTTGCGTGGCGTTCTGTATCGGTGACGCTGTTTTGTGAATGCCGCAAAGCCGAAACATGTGGTGTGAGAAAGATGCGCGCGGCAATACCACAGCTCATTATCGCGAAGACTTTGGCCAGAGCACAATTTTGTCCAGTGCCGACACTGGCGTTCAGGTTCAACGCCACGATGCAGCAGGTAATCTGATTGAAACACGCCATCAACTTGGTGAAGCGATCATCGGACAGGCAGATATCGTATTGCCACTGCGCTTACCGGGTCAGTATGCCGATAAAGAGAGTGGCACGCGTTGTAACGACCTCATGATTGGCAATTTCGAAATTATCAGGCCAACGGTGGGGCGTTGTCGTTTGAAGACTGGTTGGCGGAGGGGATGCCTGATGAGCAACATTCGAATAATGTGTCGTTTTCTAATCAGCAACCGGAAAAATTGGCAGATGAAATAGCATATGCAGAATCTATTGGTGTGCGACCAATAGGACCGAATGTTCCAGATTTCGAAAAACTTGTTGATAGTGGGGTTCCACTTATATGGGCGATAGATAAGAGTGGGAATCTTGTATTTGCACCTGACACCGTTAATCATTCAGTATTGGTAAAAGGAGAAAGTGATTTAGGCGCAGGTGAAATAAACCTGGTCCCTGATGGGGAGGGAGGCTACGTTATTCTCACCATTAATAATCAAAGCGGTCACTATAAGCCAAGCTCAGAAAGTTTGGAGGCTGCGATTGAGATCTTTGAATCTAGCAATATACGGAGAAGTTTCTAAATGATTGACGACGAAACATATCGCCGCATACTTACACTGAAGTTGGGTTATCAGCGCGCTATCGATGATGATGGAAATTTGTCAATGGTAGAGGAATTAGAAAAACTAACATCGGTAATCATTTCAGACTCTGAGTCTACTGCGGACGATGTACGTCGTCATTTGCGAATTCGAACCAGGTGCCTTGTTGCCTTAATTAACAATACCGATGGTGCTGAACAGAATCGATGGATTAGAGAATACATCGTAATGCTTGAGAGAGCGTACGAAGAGAATTCGCCGTCTTTTGAGAACGAAGATATCCGGACAAAACTATTGGCTATAAGAAAATTCATGGATATGGCATTTGAATTGACAATGATCGACGGAATTGTCATAGCAAACAATGGTGTACTTTCCGACTATCTTGATCGCTTTTATGAGGCCAGAAATAGTTACAAATGGCAGAGTACATCCGGAAGTCTCTGGTGCTTTGTAACCGTCAAAGTATTTAAACAGCGAATCGCCAAGCGTTCTACAAGCAAAGACAACGCAGTGGCGGTTGCGTTCAGAGCCGCCCGAAGGAAGGCTGCACATTATCAAGCTGACGGACCACTAGGCCTGCATGATCCATTCACTCAAACAATCACCCCGCAAACATACCCTTCAAAAACGGCGCTGTACGCGAGCGTTTGGATGCAGCCACTTTCTTTGGCGTACCCTTGGTCACCACCTTGCCACCGCCGGTGCCGCCTTCCGGCCCCATGTCAATGATCCAGTCTGCCTCGGCCATGATGTCCAGGTTATGTTCGATGACGACAACTGAGTTACCGGCATCCACCAGTCGATGCAGTACATGGATCAGGTTTTCCACATCAGCCATGTGCAGCCCTACCGTGGGTTCGTCAAGAATGTACAGCGTATGCTTCGTGACAATAGCTCTGCCTGATGAATCTTTGATCGCAGGCTTGGCCTTTGCCAGCTCAGACACCAGTTTAATGCGTTGTGCTTCGCCGCCGCTGAGTGTGCGGCTTTGCTGACCCAGGGTCAGGTAGCCAAGGCCGACATCCTGTAATAGTCGCAATGCGTGATGGATACTGACATGACTTTCGAAGAATTCCACTGCCTCGTCAACGTTCATCATCAACACGTCGCCAATGGACTTGCCTTTATAAAGCACTGACAGTGTCTCGTGATTGAAGCGCTGGCCGTTGCAGACCTCACACATTACGCGCACATCGGGCAGAAAACTCATCTCGATCCGTTGCATGCCTTGCCCGCCGCATTCGGCGCAGCGTCCGTCTCCTGTGTTAAACGAAAAACGGCTGGCGTTGTAGCCACGGATGCGCGCCTCGGTCGTATCGGCGTACAGACGACGTATGTTGTCCCAGAACTTGATATAGGTGGCCGGGCAGGAGCGCGATGTTTTACCAATCGGTGTCTGATCAACTTCCAGCAGGCGGGAAATACTGTCCCAGCCGGTTATTGCTTCACAACCTACCAGCGAGCCTAAAACACGATTGCGTTTCTGGGCATTCAGTACGCGCAGGTTGTCGTGCACCACGTCTCGAATCAGGGTGCTTTTGCCAGAACCCGATACACCGGTGACGCACACCAGCTGACCCAGTGGTATATCCACTGATACATTTTGCAGGTTGTGCAGGCTGGCGTTCTTGACGTGCAGTGTGTGCTCAGGTTTTGTCCGTGTCGGATACAGTGGGTGCTGTAACGGATGGTCCAGCAACTTGCCTGTTACCGATAGCGGGTTCTTGCGTACTTTTGCCACGGTTCCAGACGCGACAATTTCACCACCTCGTACACCGGCTCCTGGGCCAATATCTATAATGTGGTCGGCACTGCGTATGGTTTCTTCATCGTGTTCAACCACCACAATGGTGTTGCCTTTCTTTTGCAGCCTTGCAAGGGTTGCCAGCAACATCTGATTGTCGCGTGGGTGCAAACCTATGGTCGGTTCATCGAGTATATAGCACACGCCCTGCAGGTTAGACCCCAGTTGCGCGGCGAGCCTGATGCGTTGTGCCTCGCCGCCACTTAAGGTGGGTGCTGAACGATCCAGCGATAAATAAGACAGGCCGACTTCACCTAAAAACATGAGCCTGGAATTGAGTTCCTTGAGGCTGTCACGGGCAATGGTGGCCTCTCGTTCATCCAGCTTTATATCGGCAAACACGCCCCCAGCCTCGTCAATGGACAGCGCGGTGTAATCAGCAATATTCCAGTCCTGGAAGTAGACTGACAATGATTCTGCTTTTAATCGTTGACCTTCACACGTGGCGCATTCAATCGGCTCTTCGTCGGGACCTGACCAGCTGCGTTCTTCACCGGTTTGCTCCTCATCAAAGCCAGGAATAATCTGGCCAGTACCGAAGCAATCTGCACACCAGCCATGGCGGGAATTGTACGAGAACATGCGTGGGTCTAATTCGGGAAAGCTGCGTTGACAACTGGGGCAGGCACGCTGCGTTGAAAACAGTTTTTCATTGCTGGCCGTGCTGCCAATTTTCACGACACCACTGCCAAAATCAATGGCCCGTTGAATCAATGCCTGTAATTCAGCTTCGTGTTTGACATCCACTTTAAATGTGCCCACAGGCAGATCAATGGTGTGTTCCTTGAAGCGATCCAGTCGCGGCCAGTCAGCCGTTGGCAGGGCCTTGCCATCGACACGCAAGTAGTCAAAACCTTTTTTTAACGCCCACTTGGCAAGATCGGTGTAATACCCCTTACGATCGACGATCAGGGGAGCGTGTAGCGTGATCTGTTTACCGCGATGCTGTTTGATGACTTGTGCGGTTATAGCGTCAACTGATTGCGCCGATATTTCCACTTCGCAGTCCGGACAATACTGCACGCCCAGTTTAACGAACAGCAGTCGCAGGAAGTGATAGATCTCGGTCATCGTGGCCACGGTGCTTTTACGTCCACCACGACTGGTGCGCTGTTCAATGGCAACCGTTGGCGGAATACCCGTGATGGCGTCTACATCGGGCCGTGAGGCAGGTTGTACAAACTGCCGGGCATAGGCGTTCAATGATTCCAGGTAACGCCGCTGACCTTCATTGAAGACGATATCAAACGCCAGCGTGCTCTTGCCGCTACCGCTCATACCGGTGACAACGGTCAGTTTGTCGCGCGGAATCTGCACACTGATATTCTTCAGATTGTGCTCGCGGGCTTTGTGAACGGTGATGACCTCACCTGTATCTTTAGTGTTGAAATTGGCTATGCCGACATAAGCAGGTGCCGCTACTTCTGCTGTCCCAGTTTGTAACAGACGGTCGGTAGCAGACTTGTAATCTCGCAAAGACGCAGCTGTCACGCTGGTCTTGTGTGCCATCACTTGCGATGGCGTGCCTTTGCAAACGAGCTTGCCGCCAGCCTCTCCACCTGCCGGACCCAGGTCTATGATCCAGTCGGCGTTGGTGATCACATCCAGGTTGTGTTCAATAACCACCAGCGAATGGCCTTGTTCCACCAGTTGCGTGAACGCGCCAAGCAGCTTGTCGATATCTTCAAAGTGCAAACCGGTGGTCGGCTCATCGAACAGGAACAGGGTGTTACCGGCGATTGTTCGTTTGGACCGAATCATGGCTGCCTGGCCCAGATAAGCGGCCAGTTTTAATCGTTGCGCCTCGCCGCCGCTCAGGGTAGGGACCGGTTGACCGAGCTGTAAATAACCCAGCCCAACCTCTTTCAACGGAGACAAGGCCAGGGTCACAGCCTTGTCATTGACAAAAAATGCCAGTGCGCGATCAACCGTCATCTCAAGTACATCGGCAATGGACTGGCCTTGTGGTTCATGCTCGTTGAACAGTTTTATTTCCAGTAGCTCTGGTCGGTACCTGCGTCCCTGGCATTCAGCGCAGCGCAAATACACATCGGACAGAAACTGCATTTCCACGTGTTCGAATCCATTGCCCGAACACACCGGGCAACGCATGCCCGAGTTAAAGCTGAAAGCGCTGGCTTTGTAGTTACGTTCACGCGCCTCTGGAATTTTCTCGAATAGCTTTCTGATCGCCTCAAACGCGCCGGTGTAGCTGACAGGGTTTGAGCGTGCAGACTTACCAATCGGGGACTGATCCACGAGGATGACATTGGTGATGTGTTCATCACCGGTTATGCTGGTATAGGCTTGCGGCAAATCACCCGGTTTGCCTTTCATGGCCGACAACGCATTGAACAGTGTGTCTTGTATCAGTGTTGACTTA
>CALKXZ010000424.1 GCA_938003775.1 uncultured Granulosicoccus sp.
GGTTTACTGGCAGACAGCAATCGTGCTGGTTGGTTGACTCGCCTTCTAAGCAGTGCCGTTTGGCCCTTTTAAATTTACCCGTAGCCTGAACCGATCAACAGGCGTTGGTTACTACACCATCTGGTTCAGGGTAACGCATTGACAGAGCAAGAACGGAAATAAAATAGCGCGATGGAATCGAATTTAATGAAAAGACATATATTACGCAATCTGCACAGCACCCTGCTGTTATTGTGCTTGATTAGTGCGTTTCCGCTACACGTTCATGCTGAGCGGATAAAGGACCTGGCAAGCATTGCCGGTGTGCGCGATAACCCACTGCTCGGTTACGGTCTGGTCGTGGGTCTGGATGGTACCGGCGATCAAACCAGCCAGGTATCCTTCACCGAGCAAAGTCTGCGCAGCATGCTGACGCAATACGGCGTTACTGTGCCACCGAGCGTTAAGCTACAACCCAAGAACGTGGCTGCTGTATCGATTCACGCGGTGCTACCACCATTCTCTAAACCAGGGCAGAAAATAGACATCACCGTATCATCCCTGGGCAATTCTAAATCGCTTCGTGGTGGAACGCTATTAATGTCGCCATTGCGCGGTGCCAATGGTGAGGTCTATGCCATTGCCCAGGGGAATCTGGCGGTGGGTGGTCTGGGTATATCCGGTGCCGACGGCTCATCATTAGCGATCAATGTACCCAGCGTCGGTCGTATCCCGTTAGGCGCAACGGTTGAGCGCGAAGTACCTAACCCTTTTGCGCAGGCAGAGCGTGTTGTATTCAATCTGCATGAACCCGATTTTACAACAGCTCGGCGCTTGGTTGATGCCATCAATTCAGCACTGGGCACAACGGAGGCGCAAGCATTGGACTCCGTGTCAATTTCGGTCAGAGCACCGCAGGACACATCCAAACGTGTGGCATTTGTTGGATACCTTGAAGAAATTACCGTGGAACCTGGCAAAGGTGCCGGTAAGATTATTGTTAACTCACGAACAGGCACCATTGTCATTGGCAGTCATGTCACCGTGGGGCCGGCGGCAGTGACTCATGGCAGCTTGACGGTCACAATAAAGGAGAACGTGACAGTAACTCAACCCAACGCATTGGCCGGTGGGGACACCGCCATTACACCTGACACAGAAATTTCCGTGGACGCGCAAGATAGCCGAATGTTTGAATTAGAGCGAGGTACGACGCTGTCAGATATTGTCCAGGCTATCAACAGCGTTGGCGCCGCACCTGGGGATCTGGTCGCCATACTAGAGGCGCTCAAGCAGGCTGGTGCGTTGCGCGCACAACTGGTCATTATCTGATGTCCGAAACATTCAGCAGCGACAATCTAAGCGCACTGATTCAGATTCAGACCTCCTCCCCCAGAGGCTCCCTCTCTCAATCGCGACTGAATCAGAACCCAATAACACCCGGTTCGGATGGCAAGGCTATGGAGGCTGCGCAAAAATTCGAATCTCTGCTGATTCACAACATGCTCAAGGGGATGCGTAAGACAACCTTGTCGGAGAACCGATCGAACGAGCGCGCCTTGTACGATGACATGTTGGATGAAAAACTAGCTAACACGATGATACAAGCTGGCGGTCTAGGCGTCGCAAAGCAACTCGCTGCACAGATAGATTCGAATTACGCGAATGGGTCAGACCAGGTACCACAGCCAAGCAATACGAGTATCAATAAGCTTCAAGGTGTTGATTCTGATTCACTGCCTATTCGTGGTTCCCAGGATGGCCTATCCACCGCTGAACGCCTGAGAATGCGAGAACTGGCACAAGAATTATTACCCCCTACTAGCCACAAAGTCACAGCAACTGACCGGAATTTATCTGCGGCTTACGGCGCTCGGGCAACACCTGAAGATCTTCGCAACCAGGAGTTATCGGTTTCTAACACAGGGTTGAGCAGTCAAGATGTAAAACGATTGCGTCTGGCCTCTGAGCTGTGGGGTAGCGATGGTAATTATGATAAGGTTTTGGAGCACCAGCATTTCCTCAAACCACTGTACCCGCATGCGCAACGCAGCGCTGAAAGGCTGGGTACCTCGCCTGAGGCAGTGTTGGCGATCGCTGCACTGGAGACAGGATGGGGCAAATCTGTCATTGAAAACCAATTGGGTGTTAACTCGCACAACCTATTTGGCATCAAGGCAGCTCCTGGCGAAGAAAATTACGCCAAGACAACCACTACCGAACATTTTGACGGTCAATGGGTGAAAACCCAAGCCAAATTCCGAGTATTTGATAATACGGCAGACGCCGTAGACGGTTTCGCCAACTTTGTTCTGGAAAACCCGCGCTATGCCAATGCGCTGAAGCACGCCAGTAACCCTGAACAATTCCTCCGAGAATTACACACCGCAGGCTACGCAACCGATCCGAACTACGCTGACAAGGCCATTGCCGTTATGCGTCAGATCGAAAGTCATCCCTTACCACTATGAGCGATATTCTCAACACGGGCAAGTCCGCTCTGTTTGCCTTTCAACGTGCGCTGTCGACCACTTCGAACAATATTGCTAATGTCAATACCGAAGGATACTCGCGTCAACGCGTCGATTTCCAGGCCGTTGGTGATGACAGACAGACGGTTATTGGTGTGGGCCAAGGTGTTCGTATTCAGAATATTGAACGCGTACATGATCAATTTTCTAATCGGCAAGTAAACTCTGCCACCAGTGCACACTCACAGCAAAAAACCTATCATAACCTAGCGTCTAAGATCGACAATATAATCGCTGACCCCTCACTAAGCATAACACCCGCAATCAACCTGTTTTTCAACTCCCTACAAGATGCCAATAACGACCCGTCATCATCGGCCAGTAGAGAAATTGTACTGGATAGTGCAGCCCGGTTATCACAACGCTTTCAGACGCTACAAGATCAATTGGATTCGACACAAACTGAAGTCAACAATCGTACCCGGCAAGCCGTTGATGAAGTGGATTCTCTGGCTAATAGTATCGCTGAAATTAACCGGCGTATAATTGCCGTTAATAATTCTTCTATCTACCGTGCATCTAATGAGCTGAAGGACCAAAGGGACAAGCTTGTGAACGAGCTGTCGACCTATATAGATGTAGAGACTATTGAGGAGGACAGCGGTGCACTCAATGTTTATATTGGTAAGGGTATCAGTCTGGTCATCAATGGTGCAGCGCAAGAACTTAAAACTGTTCAGCACGATGTTTATCCGGATCGATTAAAAATAGAAATTGGCAACGACTCACTCCGACAGGATATCCGCCCACGTTTGCAAGGCGGCGAGATCGGAGGTTTGAATCAATTCTCTGATACCACCTTGCACCCGACCATGCAGGAAGTCGGCAGAGTTGCAGTTGTGCTGGCGGATCAAATAAACCAGCAGCATGCGTTGGGCCTGGATCTCAACAGTGACCCTGGTGGTGCTATGTTCGATTCCCCGCTACCACAGGTTTATTCAAGCAGTCGCAATTCAGGCAGTGGCGTTATCACAGCGCAAATCGATGACACCAGTGTGTTAAAAGGCACAGACTATCTGCTTAGGTACGACGGTGGCAACTTGCGCGCAACACGAACTAGCGATGGTGTCGAGATGACCGGTCCAGTCCCTTTGATAATCGATGGACTAACGGTTAACCTAACGGGCACACCCGACAATGGTGATACGTTCGTGCTCACAGCAACGGGAAGAGCAGCAGGTGGCTTTAACGAACTGATAAAGGACCCATCGAAATTGGCCATGGCCAGTCCGCTGGCAACCACCTCATCGATTGACAATCTTGGTGACAGTACCATCAGTCACGCCAAAATTCTAGACAACACAGTAAGTACCTTCAACGACCCCGTTAGTTTCGTGTTTACATCGGCCACTAACTACAACATTGTCGACACAAATTCGGGAACCATTCTTAGCGCGGGAGAAAATTACACGGAGGGCAGTCCTATTGTATTGAACGGTTGGCAAATACAACTCGCTGGAGAACCAAGAGCCGGTGATACACATAATGTTAGACCCAATACAGAAGGGCGTGGAAACAACGCAAATGGCCTTGAGTTAATTCAATTGCAAAATGCACTGACCGTTGAAGGTATTAGCACATTCAATGACGCATACGGTGCAGTAGTATCGCGTGTGGGTGCGCATACTCGCGCAGCCGAAACTCGAACCGATGCGCTTGAGTCTTTGCTCTCCACAGCGATTGATCGTCAACAAGCGACCCAAGGCGTAAATCTGGATGAAGAAGCCGTCAACCTGACACAGTATCAACAGGCTTATCAGGCGTCTGCAAAAATTATCGCTACCGCTGATACGCTGTTCCAGGCCATTCTGGGAGCCACCCGATGATTGATACACGCGTACCTTCAAATCAATTGATGCTGAAGATGTCGAGAGATATCCTAAACAGGCAATCCGATATTTCACGCATTCAAGAACAGATCGCTTCAGGTAAAAGAATTAACAGACCGTCGGATAATCCCTCACAATCAGCGAATATCGTCGGCATTGAAGAGGCTCACAGTAAACTCGAGCAATATCAACGTAATTCACTAACTGCAGAATCAAAACTGAATATTGAGGAAGCCTCTTTGACGGGGACCATTAACACGCTGAATAGGATTCGCGAGTTGGTTCTCTCATCGAACAACGGCGCACTGGATGACAGCGGGCGTGAAGCGATTAAAGCGGAAGTCGCTCTGCGACTTGATGAGCTGTATGACTTGGCCAATACCAAGGACAGTTCGGGCGATTACCTGTTTGCCGGTAGTAATACACAAACCAGGCCTTTCACCAAAAGCACTCCGGTAAGCTACAGCGGCAGCGATGACGCCCAGAGCGCATCGGTTGGACTGGGAAGAACCATTAAGGTGGCTGATTCGGGTATCGACGTTTTCATGCGCATTCGTAATGGCAACGGCGATTTTCAAGTCTCAGCAACCAATACAAATACTGGTACGGGTCTTATTTCTGCTGGAAGTGTTGTCGACAGAACCGCCTTTACAGGCGACCCGTACCGCATAGAATTCACCTCTTCTGATCAATTTAATATTATTGATGTCAATTCAGGTACTGCTCTGCAGAGCGGTGTGGCGTATACATCACGATCCAAAATTGAATTTGGTGGCATCAATACCAGTATAATAGGAAGCCCCAATGCGGGTGATACATTCGACATAAAGCCCAGCACCCATCAAGATATATTTACAACTGTCTCGGCCTATATGGACAGTTTAGATAATCCCCATGCCTCATCCGCAACCAGCGCACTGTTCCAGCAGGATCTAAATGAGGCATTGCTGAACATAGACAACAGCCTTGCTCATCTCAACACAGCTAGATCTCGGGTAGGCAATCGACTTAACAGCATAGACAGTAGTAGAGAAGAGAACGAGAGCATTACATTGCAGTTGAGCCGTTCACGCGCTAATATCGAAGACTTAGACATCGCAAAGGCTGTTACCGAGCTGCAAAGCAAAGCAACTTCACTGGAAATACTTCAAAAGTCTTTTGTTCGCGTTGAAGGACTGAACCTATTTAATTATATGTAAGGCGTCTTGTTACACTAATATGTGAAGCGCCACAGTAATTGCTTTAACACGTAACCCGGCAGTTAACACTCTGTGACAGAGGTTACTTACCCAGGATAAATTCGACAACATCAAAAGCCGATAGCGCTTTTATGTCGACATTCGTATCCATTCTGTATCACTTTAAAGTTCCTTTTACACACAAGGAATAATCTGCAAGAGGTTGTATTCAGTAAAATATTGAACCAGTTATCTTCTGTGCCACATAAAGTGTGAGTAACGCCTGCTTATTGTTTACAGACAGCTTAGGGATTCCAACAGGACTCCGATACAGCTTGTATGTGAGCAATGTCCATTTTTTTTCGGACTTCTTGAGGAGAAGGCGCCGCATCATATAAAGACAAGGACTCCCTTTGAGGACTTAAGAGAATGGCACAAACGATAAACACCAACGTAATGTCCTTGACGGCGCAGAGAAATCTGAATTCGTCTCAAGGCTCCTTGATGACTTCCATGCAACGCCTAAGTTCCGGCTTACGAGTCAACAGCGCCAAAGATGACGCTGCCGGTCTCGCTATCGCCGAACGAATGAACACACAGGTACGAGGCATGAATGTCGCCATCCGCAACGCGAATGACGGTATCTCCATGGCTCAGACCGCTGAAGGTGGTTTACAAGAAGTCAACAACATGCTCCAGCGTATGCGTGAACTGGCCGTGCAGTCAGCTAACGGCACAAATTCAGCCAATGACCGCGCCAACCTGGATGCTGAATTTCAGGCACTTAACAGTGAAATTGGCCGAATCGCAGAGACTACGCTGTTCAATGGTGTTGCCGTTTTGAACACGTCAGGCACTGTCACCGGTTCTGGTTCGGGTGCGGTAACTGCTGACTCAGCAATAGTATTTCAAGTCGGCGCAAACACGAGCTCTGGCGGTGAGAATACTCTGTCGATTAACCTGAAAAAAATCGAGACGCTGGAATCAGCATCGGGTGTACCGGTTAATATCACGACGGTCTCCGGGTCTGAATCTACAATGACTGCCATTGATACAATGATCGGACAGATCACTTCAGCCCGCGCTGACTTTGGTGCGGTACAAAGTCGATTTGAAAGTGCCATCAATAACCTGCAGGTTGGTGTTGAGAATCAGGCAGCTGCCCGTGGACGGATCATGGATGCAGACTTCGCTGTAGAAACTGCAAACATGACGCGATCACAGATTCTGCAGCAAGCAGGTAATGCGATGGTATCGCAAGCCAATTCAGCACCTCAAAGTGTATTGCAGTTACTGGGTTAGTCACGCGCCCAGTATTTGATAACCTCGGGAGCTTAGCATCCCGAGGTACGCACTATTCCTTCCTGAAGGAGAAAAGCCATGATAACGGCAGCTGGCGTTGGCTCGGGTATAGACATTGAAAATATTCTGTCTCAGCTTAATCAGCTCGAACGCCAACCGGTAAATGCACTGAACCAGCGACGCGCAGCTCTGGATGTAGAGCTAAGCGCTTACGGGTCTGTTAAAAGTGCACTGAACACGTTTCAAAGCTCTGCACAGACATTAAATGACGGTACCGACTTCGGTGCGTTCGTCGCAAGCAGTGATGACGAAGACGTATTTAGCGCAACCGCTACAGGCGGTAAAGTGGCGGAATCTGTTGAAATTGATGTACTGTCGTTGGCGACTACTCATCGTTTGGCCAGTAAATCTTACACGGATTCAGATGCTTCTGTAGGTACAGGTACTCGTACATTTAGTGTTGCCGGTGAATCATTTGATGTCACCATAGATTCGGAAAACAATACGTTATCCGGGCTGCGTGAC
>CALKXZ010000425.1 GCA_938003775.1 uncultured Granulosicoccus sp.
ACTGATCATCAAGGTGGCAGGCGACATACTTTCGGTGGAGGGTACGTTAGCGCCTGCTGACGACCCATCAACTCTAATAGAGAGTGCTCTCACCAGCTTTAACTTAGATGTCGTTAGTAACGGCATCATTACGAACGAGAATATCGAAGCAGCCGATTGGATGAATTCAATTCAACGAGTCGTCCCATTGATGCAATCCATGCAACAACCACGTGTGGAGATCAGACAACGACAGATAACACTATCAGGTATTGCTCCCAACAGAAAAGTACATGACGCGATTATTAGCGAGGCGCTAACCTCGTTAGGCGAATATTCGCTAGTGGAGCGGATATCGGTTAAGGAGACAAAAAACAAACCAGCAACGGCAACAACACTGGTGTTGGCTACTAATTCGAGCGAACTCGAAGAGACGACAGAACCTGGCAAACGACCATCAGCACCGGCAGTCGAATCAAACTCCGACACCAATGCCAAACCCGCCAAACCCGCTGAACCCGCTGAACCCGCTGAACCTGCTGAACCCGCCAAACCCGCCGAACCTGCTGAATCAGTCAGCCCTGCTGAAGGCTTGGAGTCTGGCAATCTGGACGAGGAAGTCGCCGTATCGTCCGTGACCGATGTTGAAGCAACAATGGCTGATACTGCCCTCGAGACACCTCCGCAGACCGGCGAACGGGTCGCTTCTGACCAATCGACCCTCCCGGTTGACGCGTCTGAACAAGGAGCAATCATTGGCACGGTCGACTCTCGACAACCTCCTGAAGTTCTTGTGTCCACAGAAACATCGAATTCTGATCAGACCATGCAAGCAGCGGATGAAACCGATGCTGCTCAGCCCTCATCGAAAACTGATATGAATGAATCGGCGCAGCTTGCTGCGCAGCCCGCTACCAACGGGACAACGCAGAGATCACAGTCTGAGGGTATGTCACCGGCCGCTGACGACGACGTGGAGACACCCGAAATATCGGGCGATTCGCAATCACAGGCTGATCAAACAAGACCCGTTGAAGTCGTCGCTTCGCATGCATCAGATGCACAAAGGGGTGACACGGATCGGGACAGTGCGGCAACCGATGACAATGCACCAACGAGTACGGTCGATTCAGTAGACACATTAACAAACACCGCCGCCAATGAACCTGAATCACCAAATACACCAGCTCTGACAGAGACGGCTTCACTCCAGAGTAATACCGACCCGACCGACACTGATGAAGCGTTGCAACCGGACCCTGTCAGTAATAGTCTGAAAACAGCCCTTGCACAGTTACCCAGCCTTCGAATCCTGTTCGAAACTGATCTCAATATACTGACAGAGGAGAGCCTTGACACGCTGGATAAGATTGCCCAAATACTGATCCGATTCCCACAGACAAAGGTTGCTATCGAAGGCCATACCGATGCGACTGGGACTCGCCAGGAAAATCTTGAATTGAGCTTGCTGCGTGCAACCACAGTGCGTGACTATCTGATAGATCAGGGCGTGTCTGTCTACAACCTGCGTGCATTAGGCTACGGGGAAGAAAAACCAATTGCCAACAATCGAACAGTGGAAGGTCGGGCAAAAAATCGCCGCATCGATTTCACTTTTTAAAGCGACACTGATACCAAACTCATGAATCAGATAACAGCACTAATATCCCTGTATTCAGAGATTATCGCTTTCCTTGTTGCAGCGAGCGTCATTAGCCTGTTTATTGGCTGGATGATCAATCGCTCAAGTGCAAAGCGACACCTGAATTCAACCATCGAGGGATGGGAAAAACGCTACTACGCACTTGAAGAGACATCCAGGTCTGATACTGAGAACCTGGAGGAACAACTGCAGACGCTTGCTGGCGAGAACAAGACACAGCGCAATACCAATCGGGTATTGACTGATTCACTGAAAAAAAATGAGTCTAGTATTCAGAAAGCGCGCGCAGAATCTATAGAGTTGAACCGACAACATGCCGAAACTCAGGAACGCTTGCAGCGCATTATTCAACAAAAAGACCGTGAAATCGCAGAGCTAGGCAACCGCCTCAACCACAACACCGGCAAACAGACATCATTGGGCTCTACGCACATTGCTCCGAATATCTCAGGTACCGATGCTGCCAAGAGTCGCCGACTGCATGATACAGATCTGAATCATGCCGACACTGTGGCGATAAACCCTCACGAACCATTCGATGCAACGGTGCAAATGTCCGCACAGGATCTGCGCAATAAATCCGTATTTGACGATCCACCGACTGCTCAAACGCCCGATGGAACCTTTGAAGACACGGCCGATCTCAGCGCTATGGTTATGGATGACATGGAAGAGTCGACCGTTGCCTTAGACGATGAGGCACTGGCATTTGCTCAACATTCTGTGCCCTCGAGACACGGTAAATAACATCCAGCTAATGAAAGGTTCTCTTATTTACGTACACGACCCCATGTGCAGTTGGTGCTGGGGATTCAAAACTGCGTGGGATACTCTTGCCAGCGAGCTGAGCGAAAACATTAATACCCGTCTTCTATTAGGCGGACTGGCACCAGACAGTGACGAACCGATGCCTGTTTCTATGCAGCAAACACTGCGGCAGACTTGGAAGCACATCGAATACGTCGTACCAGGTACACACTTCAATCATGAGTTCTGGACGACCAACCGACCCAGACGCTCCACCTGGCCATCGTGCAGGGCAATTCTGGCTGCCAGAGCGCAAAATGTCGCGTTCGAACAGCCGATGATAACGGCCATTCAAAGAGCGTATTACCAACAAGCACTGAACCCCTCAGATAAAGACACATTGGTATCTCTGGCAGTCAGCATCGGATGCGACCAGCAGCAATTCTCCGATGATTTGAATAGTGATGAAATTCGCAAACAATTGAATCGCGAAATTGAACAGGCTATGCAACTGGGCATACAAGGATTTCCAAGCCTCGTATTCAAATCGCCCACTAATCATCACCACCAGATACCGATCGATTACAACAACCCACAGACAATGCTTGAACAGATCGAACAATTGAATGTTGCGTAAGTCACACCGCAGATAACAGTTAGCTAACCTGGTCACAGCACAATCAAACACAACCCGTATATTTCTTAAACCTGCCGTTATACCTCCCGTGGATGTACCAGATCATGGGAATGACAACGACAAAAACTATAAGAAGATGTTTGTTGGTAGGCGCCATTGCTGCTTTGAGCGGATGTGGCGGTGGAAACACAGCCACAGCACTCTTTTCTCAAGAGCCCGCAGTAGCCCCTGCACTTCCAGCAACTGAAGTTGCAAACGCGGCACCCGATGGCCCATTGGCTCTCAACGATGCTTATCGTTTAGTAGAACAAGCGACCTTCGGTCCACAGCTAGCGGATATTCAACTCGCAGCCGGCGCGGGCCCGGAAGGCTGGATAAATCAGCAAATGCAGATGCCAGCCACCTTTCTTAGTGACGGTCTGAGCCGGGCGAATTCCAGCCGCTGGAAAGAGTACGTCAATGTCTGGTGGCGACATGCCATCCAGGCTGATGATCAGCTACGCCAGCGTGTAGCATTTGCATTAAGTCAGATATTGGTGGTGTCGGCTCATGATGGCCTGGGCCAGGAACAATTCGGCCTTGCTAACTACTACGATATTTTATTGCGACACGCCTTCGGTAGTTACCGTGACCTACTGCACGAAGTGACGCTCAATCCGGTTATGGGTGAATACCTGAGTATGAAAGGCAATCGCCAGTCTGATCTTGCTCAAAACATACAACCAGATGAAAACTATGCGCGTGAATTTCTGCAGCTGTTCACTATTGGTCAGGTAATGCTAAATGATGATGGTTCTGTACAGCTCAGTGACGATGGCGTACCTAAGCCTGCGTATGATCAGAACACCATAGAAAATTTTGCCCGTGTATTTACCGGTTGGCACTTCTCCAACGCCGAAGATTTTCGCTGGCCAAAAAACAAAGACTATCTGTCACCAATGAAACCCTGGCAGGAATATCACGATACAAACCCAAAAGTGTTGCTGAGAGGCTATGAAGTTGCTGGTGGGCAAACCGCAGAACAAGATCTTTCTGCGGCGATCAACAACGCATTCAATCATCCCAACACTGGACCGTTTATCGTCAAACAGTTGATTCAACGGTTAGTGACCAGCAATCCGTCACCCGGTTACGTCCGCGATGTGACCGCAGTATTCAATCGTAATGCGGCTGGCAAACGCGGTGAACTTGGCAGCGTGGTAAAAGCAATCTTGATGCATCACGAAGCCCGCCTGGGGCATCATGATAATCCGGATTCTTACGGCAAAATGAAAGAGCCACTGCTACGTCTCAGCCATCTATGGCGGGCATTCGAACCGGATACTATTCACTATGAGTTTAATTATGCTTGGGTTGAACAAGAGTTGGGCCAAGCACCACTGAATTCACCGTCGGTATTTAATTTTTACCGACCCGACTTCAGTCAGCCGGGTGATATCAGAGAACAAGGTCTTGTATCACCTGAATTTGAAATTCTTGATGAAACCAGCGTTATAACAATAACTAGCAGGCTTCTGGCCAGCACTCTTTGGTCACACAACTACAAGAACGATACGGACGGGAAACGCATAGCGATCAATATACGACGAGAGATGGATCTTGAACCTGATCGTGAAGCGTTACTGGATCATCTTAATCTGATATTACTGGGTGGACGCATGAGTCCAGAACTCAGAGCTGAAGTGAACTTGCTGATGGATGAACGCGACTATAAAAACGGTGCATCACAGCGAGTGGTTGAGGCAATATTTCTTATCGCCACGTCGCCAGAAGCCGCCGTACAGCGCTAGACCGGTTAGCTAAAAACATCCGCTTACACCTGATAAGCATCACCACAATAAGAACAGCAAAAAATTGCGGGTCACTCAATGAACAGTTTTACACGACGCAGACTGCTAAAGCTTGGATCGCAAACCATAGCCGGGGCTGGACTTGCATTGGGGCCACACCCAGCACTGACGCTGGCGCGCGCAGCAGACACACTGGACCACACACAGGGTGACTACCGCGCCCTTGTTTGCGTTTACCTGGAAGGTGGTTGTGACGGGTTCAGCCTGATGATGCCCACCGGCTCCTATGAACATCAAGAATTTTCATCTGCTCGCGGCGAATTAGCCATTCCGTATAACCAGCTAATCGGCCTAGGCGGTGGTGCATCACCGATTGGACTGCACCCCAATGCAGCCGCGTTACAACCACTCTATGACGAGGGTCGTTTAGCCATGATCGCTAATGTAGGCACATTGATTGAGCCAACTACCGTGGAACAATACAAGAACAATACAGTGTTGTTACCGGCACAATTGTTTTCTCACAGTGATCAAGCCATACAGTGGCAGCAGCTGCAGGGTCGTGATCGAAGCACCGAGGGCTGGGGGGCGAAAGCGGCGCAGTATTTTTCTACCTACCAGGAACGCGACTATCTAACTTCTATTTCGCTGGCTGGCTCTAACTATTGGCAGTCCGGTAACGGACAGCGTCCTTTCACACTAACAGAGTCAGGAGTGTTGCAGTACCAAGGACTCGAAGCTGACAGCGACTGGCAGACACCGAGGCGTGAAGCATTCGAACGAGTGCTGAATCAGCCGCGCAGACACCTCTTCACGCGCGCCTATGCGGATCTACAAAAACGTGCCATGTCAGTCACGACAGAGCTTGGTCGAGTACTAGAGAGTAATGCTGGGCTGTTTACCGATCAACCTGAAGGCAATGGCCTTGCCGAAAAACTAAGCATGGTAGCCCAATTGATCGCCGCACAAGATCAACTGGGATTACGACGGCAGATTTACTACGTCAGCATGAGTGGGTTCGACGTCCATGATAATCAGAGCCGCGAGATTCCTGAGCTGTTCCAGGAACTGACAGATGCATTGGCATTTTTTCAAAATAAAATTGATCAAATGGGCAAAAGCGACAACATCACCACATTTACCGCATCAGACTTCGGCCGATCTTTAATGTCAAACGGCGACGGTACCGATCACGGCTGGGGAAACCACCTGATGGCGTTCGGCGGTGCAGTCCAAGGAGGCTCAATTTACGGCGCGCTCCCCAGCCTGGACGTTAACGGCCCCGACTCAGTCCACCGCGGCCGAATCCTCCCTACCACGTCCGCTAGCCAGTACGCCGCCACCCTGTTGCGCTGGATTGGCCTAGACGATGATCAGCTGACGGCAGTGCTGCCCAATCTGGACAACTTCACCACCCGCGACCTGGGCTTCCTCGGCTAATTAACCAACTCTCGTTGGCGGACACTTTACCCAGCAAGCACGCAGCCGCCAGCAGACACCCATGAATAGATTTTGTTAAACGCCCCTATGGCGATCAACTACAACAGCAGACACCCATTAATAAATCTCGTTAAGCGCCCATATGGCGATCAACCACAACAGCAGACACCCATGTTTAGATTAGATTTCGGCAGAAGTCCGCTTGGTTAAGGTCTGTTACTGCCAGACATTAGCGATTATGCGCAGACTTAAAACGGGCTCAGCGCACTGAGTGTTACCAATGAACGATTAGGTAGCAAGATCGCCATCCGCTAATTATGGCCGTCACTGAGGCTAATAACCCTCAAACAATCTGATTGAGCCCCATAGCGCAAGCAATAGTCGATTCAAGCACGCCAAAGTCGGATTTATGGGTGTCTGAAATCGCGGTATAGCCTTTTCTTGTTTGACACGAATGTCGGCAAATGAGATTCTACGTCTCATTACTGGGCTAACCATGCCCCGGTATGCATGTGTCTCATCAGGCATTAGTAGATTTATAATGCAAGTTGCGACACGTGGTTATCGGGTAGTTGCCAATAGACGGTAGCGCCCACGACATCCATTTGGAGGAAACTGCATGCGCAGCACACTGCTCAAGACGCTTGGTGCTTCGGTCGCCCTGACCGCACTAACCACCCTGACCGCACAAGCGGCCACTACTATCAAGATTCAATCGGTCCTGAACGATAAGGCCGATGAGATCGTGATGCTGAAAGATTTCGCAACCACTGTCAGTGAGCTGACAGATGGCGAAATCAATATCGAAGTACTACCAAACAACTCAGTCGTTGCTGGTGCGGACATCATGGACGCCGTGGACAAAGGTCTACTCGACGGTGGATTTGCTTGGACTCACTACTGGTCAGGCAAACACCCAGCAGCCATGCTATTCGGTTCTCCAGTAGCTGGCGCTGGCGTTGGTATTGACAACATCGCTTTCCTGTCCTGGTTCCAATATGGCGGCGGCCGTGAACTTTATGATCGTCTCTGGGGCGAAATGGGCGTCAATGTGAAAGGCCTGTTGCTGCAACCTGTTGGCCCCGAAGCACTGGGCTGGTTCAAAGAACCTATCAACAGCATGGACGATTTTCGCAAGCTGCGTTTCCGTGCACCTCCAGGCATTCCTGGCCAGACCTATAACGACATTGGTGTAGCCGCTGTTGCCATGGGTGGTGGAGACATTCTGCCTGCGCTGGAAAAAGGCACTATCGACGCAGCGGAATGGTGCTGCCCGAAGCCTGACAGCGTATTTGGTTTCCAGAAAGTACTGAAGCATTACTACCTGCAGGGTTTGCATCAGGTAGTCGTTAACGCCGATATGTACATCAACGGCGACGTATGGGCGAAACTGACACCACTGCAACAAAAAGCAATGGAAGTGGCTGCTGATGCATCATTAAGCAAGTCCATGAGCTACCGCATCTATGAAAACGGTAAGGCCCTGAAGAACCTAGTTGACAACGAAGGTGTTCAATTACATGACACACCTGCTGACTACTTCACTGAGTATATGGCTGCTGCAAACGCAACCTTGGAAAAGAATGCCGCTGAAAATGAATTCTTCAACGAAGTCTGGACTTCAATGAAAGAATTTGCAGAAGTTGCTGTACCTTTCTGGGCTGGTTCGCAAACATCCAATGCGGCTCTAGGTAATGCCTACGCCAATTCACTGAAGTAATAGTGTTACAAGCATCATTCATGCGTTGAACTTCATTACGTTCACAACTGACTAGATGCAAAACAAACCAGGCCCCGTGAGCTCAACGCTTCGGGGCCTGATTCTTTTAAGCCATCAGGAATACAGGCTTGATTGACTTAGCATTAATTGATACGCCCTCGATCCGCTAACACTGTACCTTCACCCTCCCTTTCGACACTAAACACGACAGGCGCTCACCACATGGCTGAAGAAGTCGACCCCTCCAAATTAGAAATTGCAGACGAGCTTATTGCTGAGCGCCGATCTGCCGCTCCGGGCCAGTTGCCCGAAGACATGAACCCCTTGCACAGAAAGATCATTGGTTTCATCGATACCACGAATGATTGGGTTGGCAAGATTGTCTGCTGGTTCATTGTGCCTTTATGCCTGGCGATGGTGTACGAGGTGATTGCCCGCAAATTCGGTATTTCACCCAGCGCTTGGTTAGCTGAAATATCGCGGGTATTTAATAACCCAGATGCCCCAAGCCAAATTCAACCGGCGCCCACCCTGTGGGCCTACGATGTAAGCCGCATGCTGTACGGCGCACTTTTTATGCTGGGGGCTGGTTATGCGCTGTCCAAGGGTGTGCACATCCGAGCCGATTTCATCTATCGAAACTGGTCTGATCGCACGCAAGGCATTGTTGATCTTTTTCTGTATGTCACGTTGTATTTCGTCGCTATGGGTTTTCTGTTTTGGTACGGCGCCGAGTACGCCTGGACAGCCTGGTCGCGTGGTGAACGTGCCATGGACACCGCTTGGATGCCACAACTGGGTCCCATTCGCTCTGCTATTCCTATCGGTGCTTTCCTGCTGATCATGCAAGGGGTGTCCGAATCATTGAAAAGTTGGTATGCCGCAACCCGTGGGAGATGGCCGGTATGAGTCCTGAAATTATCGGTCTATTCATGATCGGGGCGATGTTGTTCGCCATCTTTATCGGTTTTCCCATTTCGTTCACGCTCATTTTTCTGGGTACCGTATTTGGCTACTGGGGTTTTGGCCAACTAACCTTCTATCTCGAGATGTTGCAGTTCAACAGCGCGATGATGGAGCAAACACTCTCAGCGGTGCCGTTGTTTATTTTCATGGGCATTCTGATGGAACAAGCGGGCCTGATGGAGCGGTTGTTTACCGCCGTGCAACTCATGCTTTCTCGAGTTCGCGGTTCTTTATATATTGCGGTTTTGTTTGTATCCACCATCTTCGCAGCAGCAACCGGTATTGTTGGCGCATCGGTCACTATCTTGGGCATCATGGCTGCCAAGACCATGAATCGCAGTGGTTACGATGTGCAACTGTCTGCAGGTGCCATCACTGCTGGTGGTACGCTGGGCATTCTGATTCCGCCCAGTATCATGCTAGTGGTTATGGGCCCCATCATGGAAGTGCCGGTAACCGACCTATTCGCAGCGGCAATTATTCCCGGCATGCTAATGGCCTTTCTGTATGTTGGTTACGCGCTAGTACGCTGCCATCTGAACCCATCACTCGGACCCGTACTTCCTGAGGAATACCGCGCCGATTCAATGTGGGTCATTGTTCGTGAATTCTTGTTAGGTCTGGTACCTCCAGCTGCGCTGGTTGGTTTCGCACTGGGAAGTATTCTATTGGGTCTTGCCACACCCACTGAGGGCGCGGCAATGGGCGCATTTGGCGCATTTCTGTTAACGGTTGCCTATCGCAAACTGACTTACAAAAAATTCCGCGATGCGCTGATTAAAACGCTGGAAATCTCGGTGCTCATCTTGTTTCTGGTGGCGGCTTCCAACTTTTTTGGTGCAGTCTTTTCCAAGCTTGGCACACCAGGGATGCTAACTGAGTACCTGCTAACGCTTGAGTTCTCGCCCTACATCGTTCTGATTATTATCATGGCGTTGATTTTCTTACTGGGCTGGCCTTTAGAATGGGTGCCGATCGTTTTGATCATCGTACCGATTTTGCTACCACTGGTTGAAAGCCTGGAATTCACGGGGGTCCTGGCTAACACACAGGATCGACTTATCTGGTTCGGCATACTGGTGGCGGTAAATCTACAAACCGCGTGGTTATCCCCACCTGTGGCGTTGTCTGCCTACTTCCTTAAAGGTGTTGTGCCTGAATGGGATCTGAAGGACATCTACTTCGGCATGATGCAATTCATGGTCATCCAGCTACTGGGACTGATTCTGATCATCGCCTTCCCGATGATCGCCCTGTGGCTGCCACACTACTTCGACGCTCAAGCTGCTCTGGGCAACTAACGCGCCGTTTTCGTCGAGTACCAAACAGGCCCGCAATTGCTCGCGTTTAGCGCGCCAATTGCGGGTCTTTCTTGGTTATCAGGGCGCGGTTTTCCCTTTTCGACTTAACCACTGGCCTGAATGATTGCAGGATTCCAGGCTAGGACGAACCAGGTAATTTCAATGTTCACCCTACTCAATAAATTCAGAACGACAGTCGTGTCCGGAGAACACCATGCTTGATCAATTTCTCGGTTTTGGTCAGATCATCATCGCTGACCTTGTTCTTTCCGGTGATAACGCACTGATTATCGGCATGGCAGCAGCGGGGCTTGCGCCGCCACTGCGGAAAAAAGCCATTCTCTATGGGATGATCATAGCCGCCGTTTTGCGCGTCGTATTTGCTGTCATCGCTACTAAACTGCTGGGTATTCCTGGCATTTACTTTATCGGTGGCTTGCTGTTGTTTTGGGTCTGCTGGCGATTATTCGCTGAAATTCGTCAGGGTGTGGACGCAGAAGCCGAGCATGCGATGGCCTTGGCTAGTGATGATTCAGAAGGCTACACAGGGGCACCCAGGCGGAGTCTGGGCGCAGCGTTACTATCAATCACCATTGCCGACATTTCCATGTCACTGGACAATGTTCTGGCGGTCGCCGCCATTGCTGACGGTGATACTCGCCAACTGGTTTTCGGTTTGGCGCTAGCGATTGTGCTGATGGCTTTCGCCGCTACCATGATTATGAAACTACTGGCTCGTTACCCATGGATTTCGTGGGTCGGACTAATAGTGCTGGTTTACGTATCGGCGGACATGCTCTATCGCGGTGTTTTCGATCCGAGAACCGGAATCCTGGCCATGCTGACCTAAATAGCGACTTAACAGGGCGTAAGTCGTGACAGACAAAGGTAGTCGGCAATGGGTTGCAGTGAGCTCCTGAACGGTGCAAACAAGCGTAATTAATCAATGACATCCCTTTAACCCATGAAGCCAAGCAGGTAACCTCTACGGTTCAACTGATTCATACGCAAATCAATACCTGTGAAAGCTCTGGTCTACACTGGCACGCAAAGTCTCGAATTCCGTGAAGAACCGATGCCTAAAGCATCGGCCAATGAGTCTCTCGTACGCATTGAAGCGTCCGGAATATGCGGCTCTGATATGCACGCTTGGCATGGTCACGATGCCAGGCGAGTTCCACCGATGATTCTGGGTCATGAGCTCTCTGGTGTTGTTATCGGTGGTACCAGAGACGGTGAGCGTGTGGCAATCAACCCGCTGATTACTTGCGGTCAGTGCCGCGATTGTCGTGCAGGTCTGCCCAATCTGTGCGCGTCACGGGATCTCCTCGGTCTGGGCAGAGCGGGTGGGTATGCCCAGCATGTTAGCGCTCCAACTGACAATCTACTGGCCATTCCAGATTCACTGCACGCAGTACACGCCAGCTTGATGGAACCCACGGCGGTATCGCTGCATGCGATACACCTCGCCGAGCGCGTGTTGAGCCGACCTATTTCAGAATGCCGTAGTCTGGTTATTGGTGGCGGTGCCATCGGCGCATTGGCTGCACTCATTCTTCAGCAAAAAGGCGCCCGTGAGATTGCAATAGCAGAGACCAGTGATTTTCGAAGAGACAGTTTGCAGGCCATGTGTAACGCCGTCGTTTACGACCCTCTATCCGCCGACACCCCACCTGACAACCATTTTGAATTAGTCATAGATGCCGTCGGTAGTGGCGCTACTCGCAATGCGGCCAGCAAGCTCGTCAGAACAGGCGGTGTTATTTCACACATTGGGTTACAGGACAACGAAGCAGGTCTCGACACGCGTCGACTCACACTGCAGGAAATTAAATTCATTGGTAATTACACCTATAACCCAAGTGACTTACAAGCGTCACTGGATCTACTCGCAGAAGGGGCGTTAGGCTCACTCAACTGGGTTGAAACACGCGCTTTGGCAGACGGTGCAGAGGCCTTCAACGACATACATCACGCACGCACATCAGCCCCCAAAATAGTATTACTGCCGTAACCCCTATGATTTGCAATAGACAATCCTCTCAAACACCTGATCACCCTACCTAAGCGCCATCGATTGAATTCCACAACCCGAAACATCCATGGTTTTGCGGGCCTTTATCCCTGCAGAAAGTCTCACTAACTAATGGAAATGACGTTTATTCATGGTTCAGTGCAAACTGGTGCTGAACCATTACCTCATTCAAGTATCAATTGTTCAACTTCTGATTTAGAAAATCATGACTGAGATCACCCATACCAGAGTGCGAATAGTCCCTGACATCATCCAATGCCTAGTTGGCGTGACGCTGTTTATCATGCTATCTGTTATGAGTTTCAACGCCTATGCACTGGAATTTGAATGTCAAGCACCTGGAGACACCCGCTACTTGCGTGTTGACATACCTGGAGAGGAACGCCTGTGCGAAGTCAGTGTCAAGTACCAGCTCACCGGTGAGCGCAGAGTCATGTGGTACGCAGAAAACGACACGCTGTTTTGCTCGGCTAAAGCCTATGAATTGCGCGAGAAATACGAGAACCTCTGGAATTTTAAATGCAGCAACTGGCCGGATACAGACGGCATTGATAAATTATCTCCGTCGCACAGAGCCATACTCGACGTTCAACTCAAATCGCTAATAACCCAAGGTCGTCAATCCGCCGAGCCTTTTGAAGTGTCTGCCGTAAAAGCCACAGCGAGCACACCACTGGATCAACAACCGGGCACACTGGCACTGCAATTTTTTCTAACTACTGGTGATGTCACTCAAATCATTGTCAGTGATGGCCTTTCCTGGGAAGTGTTTGCAACCATAGACAACTTGGCTGAAAAAATAACAGGCGATGCAAATGTCACCACCGCATTGATTGAAAACATTTCAGACAGTGGTGCGCTCGAAATCAGCACCACAGTGGCTGACGGTGCGACAAATGCCTGCTACGGCAATCAGGTTTTAATGGTTCAGCCTGACAGCAATGTGTCGGTGCGAACAGTGCATCGGTATATTTGTGATAGTGCAAACGCCCGTGACAACGACCCAGGTTAACAGCAGATACGTTAAGCGACATACCCGCTTAGGCTAACGCCGTTCCATCTGGCACCGGCTCCATCGGTGCAACCAACACAATGGCCCCATCTTCTCGAGCCATACCGGTTACCAGACACTCCGACATAAACGGACCAATCTGTTTCTTCGGAAAATTTACCACCGCCATAATCTGCTGCCCTAACAGGGCATCTCGGCTGTACAGATCTGTAATCTGTGCACTGGAGCGGCGAGTACCAATATACTCACCAAAGTCGATGGTAAGCTTCCATGCAGGGCGTCTGGCTTCGGGGAATTCCTGTACATCGATAATGGTTCCCGCGCACAACTGCACCCGAGCAAAATCATCCCATTCGATCAGATCCATAGTATTAGGTTTCTCTGTTTTTAATCTGTGTTGTAACAATGCGCGACCAACGCAACATCAATGGATGACTCAGGATTCTCACACCCAGATAAACGATATCAATAGCGCTGGAATCTTGACAATTCAGATGCGACAACAACCTGCGAGATGACTTGCCAGTCGTATTCATATCATCGTTCACCCAGTACTTTTTTAGCAGACGTAATTCAATATTTTACCGTAAGACACTAAGGTTTTAGGACCTACTTCAAGTTCCTGCCAGTAGTGGATCGCCCATGACTCCATAAAGGCAGAACCAAGCCGACACCAGTAGTGTCACTACAGCTGAATTTGTGCCCAAAGCCAGCGAATAGAAGCTTGCCGGTACAGATAAGCATTGTTGTCAGAAAACAATAATAACAAGAGAGGCAACCGGTTATGAAAACACTTAGAATTACGCTCATCGCCGCTACAACGACATTGATGGTTATCAGCGGCTGCGCAACCGATGATCCCAATCGACGAGCCAAGACCGGGGCCGCCATTGGCGCGATTGCTGGCGGTGTCATCGGTAATCAGACGAGTAGCAAAAACGGTAAGTACGTTGGCGCAGTTGTCGGTGCATTAACTGGTGCAGCCGTGGGCAACTACATGGACAAGCAGCAGCGCAAGCTTGAGCAGCAACTGGCCAAGGAGCGACGCGACAAACAAATTAGCGTGACCCGAATTGATGAAGAAACTCTGCGCCTTGATGTACGTAGCGAAGCATCATTCGACATCAACAGCGACAGAATCCAAGATGGCTTTCGTAATAGCTTAAAGACCATGGCTGAGGTGATCGATGAATATGATCAGACAGCCGTACATATCATCGGGCATACGGATAGTACAGGCACACTAAGCTACAACCAGCAGCTGTCTGAAAAACGTGCGACATCGGTGTCGCGTTATCTCAGCCGTGCAGGTGTTGAGCGACCTAGAATGCGCTTTTCAGGCCGCGGAGAAACAAAGCCACTGGATACAAACGATACGGTGTCGGGCAGAAGCCGTAATCGCCGAGTTGAAATCTATCTAAAAACGATTGTTAAGGGTCGCGAGAACGACGCTTTTCGCGCACCCATCTAACGGCTCTATAACATCAATAAACACGGCACTGTGTAATCAATCACAGTGCCGTTACTGACACGTTAATCGCTGTAACGACCATTAACCCGATAAAGGCCAAGCCCACAGAATGGTGGGGACACTAATGGCCGTTATGACTATCTCGAGTGGTAAGCCCATACGCCAGTAGTCGCTAAACTTATAGCCCCCCGGCCCCATGACTAATGTGTTGCATTGATGACCTATAGGTGTCAGAAAGGCACACGATGCACCGACAGCGACCGCCATCAGAAACGGATCTGCACTGACATCCAGCGCGTTGGCCATGGCAATACCCAGCGGTGCCATCACCAGTGCAGTTGCAGCGTTGTTGATCACATCAGACAACAACATGGTGACGACCAGCAACAATGTCAGTATCACCGGAATGGAGAGCCCAGCGGTTACCTGTATCAGACTGTCTGCCACTAATTGCGTTGTGCCGGTGGTGGTCAGGGCATTGCCCACTGGAATCATGGCAGCGAGCAATACAATTACCGGCCAGTCGATATCGTCGTAGATCTGCCGTGTCGAGAGAATGCCAGTCAGCACGTAAGCACCAACGGCCAATATAAACGCCACCGGTAGAGTCACGATACCGGCAATACCCAGGCCAATAGCCAACGCAAAAATCCCACTGGCCAGTGCAATCTTGCGCGTACGGTTCAAATTAATCGGACGACGCATCAGTGGCCACAACCCCAGCTGACCAAATTGCTGATCAACAGCGTCACTGTCACCGTGCAACATCAAAACATCGCCGGCTCGGAAAATCTGTTGCCGCAAGCGTTGAGTCACTGGCCGGCCATGGCGAGCCAGCCCGACCAATGCCAATGTTCGACCGGTCTGACGACGAATAAATTCTACGCCCTTACCAATCAACGGCGAGTCATTGCGGACAATACCTTCCGCCATAATTTCATTATCCGGCGACGGCTGGATAAACGTTGGGGTCGCCGTGCTACTAAGTTCCAAGCCATGCCGGTCAAGGAATGCTTTTAAGTCATCTGAATTGGCGCGCAGTATTAAAATGTCCTCTTCGGCTATTTGATAACTGGCACGAATGGCGCGCGCGAAACGACGCTTGCCAGCAACACCAATCACTTCAACACTGTCTTCATCCAATCCGTCAATCTCACCCAAGGTTTTACCGGACAAGGCAGAGCTGGCTGGCACCTTGGCTTCCGTCAGATAAACACCCGCTGAGAGCGATGCAGCGTCTTCCTTGAACTCCAGTCGCGCACGCGGTATCAGGCGCCAGCCCACCAAGGTAATAAAAGCAAATCCGACCAACGCAATCGGCAGTCCGACCGGCGTAAAATCAAACATCCCAAAGGGCTCACCAAATTCCTTCTCACGAATGCTGGCCACAATGATGTTCGGTGGGGTGCCAATCAGGGTCATCATGCCACCAAGCAAGCTACCAAACGCTAACGGCATCAGGATCAAACCGGGGGATCGACGTCTCTCCTGAGCCGTGGACAGGGCAATCGGCAGTAACAGCGCCAACGCGCCCACATTATTCATAAACGCCGAAGCTACAGTGACGACGGCTGTCAACGCAGCAATATGAAGCACTGGGGTTTCTGTTAAATGGCTGATCCGGCTCGCCACCTCATCGACCACCCCAGCATTACGCAGCGCACTGGAAATAATTAACACCGCAGCCACTGTGACCACCGCCGGATGTCCAAAGCCCGAAAACGCCTCATTCGGCTCGACCAACCCTGCCAGCACGGCACACATGAGGCCAAACATGGCCACCAGGTCATAGCGCCAACGCCCACCCACAAAAGCGAGCAGGGTCACAAGCAGAATGGTGCTGATCATTATCTGAGGAGTGGCCATAAATGACGGCTTCAATGCTGGACAGGAAAGAAGAAAACGCGTGTGACAGCGTGTTGCATGGCTTTTGCATCATTCACGAATCGGCCGATATTTAACCCGATTTGTTCCTACAGACACAGCACCCAGCGCACATGATGATCCAACCCTGCCCTAAGGTTCAAGCCACAAACATTGATCTGGACTTATCAGACACCCACAACTCTCTCCCGCAGTCCCTGCTTGGCACAGCAGACACCCATATAACGATCGACCCTTCCATGCCCGGCAAACAGCACGGCCACCTGGTGCTGCCGTATGCCAACGCCGAATCAGGGACAAAGCAACTCAGGATTCCGGTGTGTTCGATCACCGGCACGCAGCCCGGTCCAACCGTAACGATGATGGCGGGGGTGCACGGTGATGAGTACGAAGGATCGTTGGCCTTACAGCGCATGGCACGGGGGCTGGCGGCAGATTCAGTTTATGGGTGTCTAATATTGGTACCCGCGGTGAATACGCTGGGACTGCGCCGTGCGCGGCGTTGTTCGCCATTGGATGGGATGGATATGGATCGGTGTTTTCCAGGGACGGCGATGGGCTCTATCAGCGAGCGTGTGGCTCACGAGATTTTCGAACGACTCATTCGCCCATCTGACCTCGTTGTGGATCTGCGCTCGGGGGGAGGGGCACTTGAATTTGCGCCGCTGGCGGCTGTGCGGTTTATGGGTGTCTTAAATAGACCCGCTGAACTGCAGGCACGAGCTGAGGAGGCGATGATTGCGTTCGGCGCGCCAAACAGTGTGCGATTTCCAGCGAGTGTTTTTGGAAGCTGTCTGCAAGCGGCGGTGGATGCTGCCGGTAAGGCCTACGTGCAGACAGAGCTTGGTGGTGGCGGAGGCTGTCGTGCGGAGACCTTGGATATTGCCCAGGTCGGTTGTCATAACGTGCTGCGCCAAGTTGGGCTTCTCAAAAGTGAGGTGCAACTGCGCCATTCGCGCATGCTGGAAGTACGTGACAGCTCGTTCTATGTGTACGCAACCACTGACGGACTCTTCGAACCGCATGTGCATCTGGGCCATGAGCTCTGGCAGGGCGACACGTTGGCAAGCCTGATTAGCATTGACAATACAGGCAGCGAGCCTCATCTCGTTGCGGTGCCTCGAAACGGTGTACTGCTTGGACTGCACCACGGTGGTCCGGTGGCAGCAGGGGATTTAATTGCGGTGCTGGCTGATGAAGTGCAACGCTAAAAATCCGCTGACTTTCGATAGGCTGCGATTCAATTTTGATCCGTTCATCGGTACACTTAGCGCAGACTAAGTTGACCTGATTTGTACGCACCTGCCTGATGAGCTCTTCACACAACGGTTCACAGGCCTTGGCAATCTCGGTTGTCATACCCACACACAATCGATTAGCAACACTGTCTAATGCGATTGAGTCTGTGCTGACGCAGACTTATCCAGTGCACGAACTCATCATTGTGGATGACGGTTCCGAGGATGGAACCTACGACTGGCTGCAGTCACACTACCCTGAAACGCTTATTATCACGCAGCAGAACCAGGGGGTATCACATGCCCGTAATCGAGGTATTGAGCATGCAACCGGGGACTGGATAGCACTACTTGATTCAGATGATCGCTGGTATCCCAACAAACTGGCCAGGCAGGCTTTGTCTATTGCACGCGAACCACACTACCGCTTGTGTCACTGCGACGAGCATTGGGTCCGCAATGGCAGACGCGTAAACCCGAAGGTCAAGCATCGAAAGTACGGCGGCAATATATTTGAACAGTGCCTGCCTTTGTGTGCGATTTCACCATCGGCTGTATTGCTCAAGCGCACCTTGCTAGACGATGTTGGTTTATTTGATGAGTCATTACTGGCGTGCGAGGACTATGATCTGTGGCTGCGTGTCTGCGCTCGCGAAACCGTACTGTATGTTGATGAACCATTGCTGGAAAAAACCGGTGGCCATGATGATCAGTTGTCCCAGCGCTATCCCGCTATGGATCGATTCCGTCTATACGCACTGGCTAAGTTAATTCGTAGCCAATGCCTGGATGCTAAACAACACGATAGCGCACTGCGCACGTTTCACGAAAAATTGCGCATCTTCTGTCAGGGCGCTCATAAACGTCATCGTCAGGATGCCATTCAATCCATGCGATCAGATTATGGCGATCTGGTTAGTCCAGATTTTCAATGGTAGAACGCAACCATGTTCATCACGCTGAAGCACAATGACAGGTTAATTTTTCTCACCACAGATGCCTCATAATGAAGAGATGGCAAGTGCCTGCATCCACCCCCTCTTTCGTCAACTCCACTGAACCATCATGTCAAGATTAGTTTTTCGACTACGCAACGTTCCAGATGATGAAAGCGATGCCGTTAGGGCATTGATGGATGAACATGAATTTGACTGGTATGAGACCACTGCTGGCAATTGGGGAATTGCCATGCCCGGTATCTGGGTGCGTAATGCAAACGATGCACCATTGGCAAGATCACTCATAGAAACGTATCAGCAGCACCGTAGCGACACCATGCGACGCGACTACGAATCCCAACGACGCGCCGGGCGTGCACCCACGTTAATGCATAAAATTCGTCAACAGCCGTTACGGGTAATGGGAATCGTTGCGTTTTGTTTGTTCATATTGTTCGTGTCAATCAATCCTTTTCTACAGCTGATCGGTTACACAAAATAACCAACAAGTAATGACAGCGAGTTGCTGACTATCATTCTGCACACAGCATGATTGGGTAATACATCAACACGCACAAATCAAGTTGCCATTCCCTTTCAAGCCTGTAATACAGAGTTAACAGTTACCAACACAGACCTATACTGCTTTGCTCTTAACTGTATTTAAGCTTCAGAGCACACGCTATGTCGCTTTGCCTGTTCAGTGAATGAATAGGTATACAACATTAAAAAATGTTCATAACTATTCGGCTTAGGCTTTTAAGTTTCAATTCAGGTTTGAAACGTAGGCTCCAGGCACCTTGATAACAGGCCATGTGAACTAAACAACATGCATTAACGAATACATCGTCGCAGATTGTTTGCACTGGCTAGTGACCCAACATCGAGTGTCAAGCCAACTACTTCTGCAGACGACCTCGTCATATAAAGCACCCTTCAAACGTCTGAACCCAACAAGAGAGAGTCATGCGAACTTTGATCATTGCGTTTTTTGTCGTCCTGGCTAGCACCACACTGGCCCAGGCTGACAATCAGCGACCTTCCGTTGTCAACAATGTCCGCGCCGATGCAATCGCGCCTACAACGGTTCGGGTCAGCTGGAACAAACCGTATGACAACGTCAGAGTTGCGGGCTACAACATTTACCGCAATGGCAATTATTACAAGACCGTTTTTAACACGACCAACTATCTGGACAATGGAGTCGGTGCCAACTCCAGCTATAACTATTCGATCAGCGCGTTTGACGATGCCCGCAACTATTCCCCCATCTCCTCTTCCACATCAGTTAGCACGGGTGGTGATAATTCACCCAGAGCAGTAGCGGCTGCCCCACAAAATAATAATGGCACACCGAACGCCCCTTCCGGTTTGCGAGCTGAAGCGCAAAGCAGTAGTGAAATAAAACTTACCTGGAACTCCTCTGGCAACATAGACGGTTACAATCTGTACCGCGATGGCAACTACTTCACCACCGTAAAGGGTCGAACCCATTACACCGCTCGCTCATTGAGTAGCGGCAAAGAGTACCGCTTCCAGGTCGTAGCATTTAATAACTCGCGCTACTCAACCAAGTCAGGCGAGGTGCGCGCCCGCACACAAGGCGGCAACCAAAACAGCAATTCGGGCAATCCATCATCTGGCACATCTAACAGTGGATCTGGTGCTGTGCCCAATGGCTATACATTGGTATTTAGCGATGAGTTCCGGGGTCGGGACATCGATTCTTCAAAATGGAATACCCGTTACCGATGGGGGCCTTGGCAGACTATTAACAACGAGCAGCAATTTTATGTCGATCGACTCAACGACCGAAACTTCGGCTATTCGCCGTTTGAATTCGATGGTGAGCATTTGTCTATCGTTGCCAAGCCAACACCGGGAAACCTTCGCGGCAAAGCGAACAACAAAGGGTATCTGTCGGGAGCCATGACCACGTATCAGAAATTTAAGATGCGCTACGGCTATGTGGAAATGCGTGCAAAGCTCCCCAAGGGCAAAGGGTTGTGGCCAGCGTTCTGGTTACTGCACAACCAGGAAAACGGTAAACGCCCCGAGATAGACGTGGTTGAGCTGCTGGGTGACAGGCCCAATATCGCGTATCAGACCTACCACTACTACGACAACTGGAACCTACGCTCAACACCAAGCTATGAAGCACGAGGTTCAGACTACACGCAAAATTTTCACACCTACGGTATGAAATGGGAGCCAGGGCGTATTACGTGGTACGTGGATGGCAAGGCTACTAATTCCTTCTCCAATGGCAACGTATCGTCTGAAGATATGTACCTGCTTGTGAATCTGGCTATTGGTGGTGCATGGGCCGGTAGCCCAAATGGCAGCACTCGTTTTCCGGCCAAGTACACTATCGATTACATCCGCGCGTATCGCAGACCCTGAAGTAGTCTCTGGGGCAATCCCTCTGGGATTACCTGAGGGATTACCTGAGGGATTACCTGAGTGGCTTGTGAAATATGCAACAAATTTCACAACTCTGTGCGCGGCATCGTGGCCGGTCGTGTACAGACACGACATCGAAGCAATATACGACGTTTTGTTAGGTTAGATATGTGACAGCCATTTAACATGTGGGTTAGGGTATCGGTACACTGCAAAGAAAACCCTAATCCTCTCCATGATGTCGCCGCCAGCCAGTGCCTTTGCCACGTCCATCACGCATGCCCGGGTACACCGTTGTAACCGCTGCCTGCGGCGAATCACCCACCAGACTCTGGCTGCGCTGACCACGGGCATACTACTGGCAGGCTGCCAAAGCGTGGCGCCCGTGAATGCGCCGGATAATCATGTCCAGGTAATCGCACCAGCAAGCTCTGAAGAATTTGCAGACTCACAGGGCACCACTGAGACTACGACGGGCACAGACAACAACGCCTCCAATACGCTCGCCTATCAGCGCTCAATCGAGACCCCCTGGACGGAAATCATCCACACGCAGTTCGAACAGGCTCGGCGTCTCGTTGAACATGATCTGGATGTCGATCTGCAACAAGTACAGCTGCTATTGGTTGATGACCAACCGATCAATGCAGAAGTTGCTCGCGAAACACGTCGGCTGGTCAATGAACACTTTGGACTGTCCACCTTCTCCGAGCAGTTTCTGGACAAGGTCATGAAGAACCAGTCGGGTACGTATGCGGCCTTGTTCAGCTCAAGGCTTAAAGCTGTCATGGTGAGTCGCAGCATGTTGTCAAGCTATGAAAATTCCTTAGTGGCTGATCCTGACGTTCGCAACGCAGCTTTACTCACATTATTGATTCATGAGCTCGTACACGCAGCCGATGATCAGCGTTATCGCATACACGAAAATCGCGCGCTTAATTTTCGTGCCTCCTTCGCTCAGTCGGCAACGTTTGAAGGACATGCACAATGGGTAACCCGGCGAATTTGTGCCGCCTACGGCTGTACATCAGGCCTGGATGCACTGGACAAATTCATGTTCAGTCGCGAATCCAAACCCAACCAGCATACTCAACCCGTGGAAGCGATTAGTCGCAACGTTCTGGAATATTCGTATATTGAAGGCGAACGCTTTGTCACTCATCTGGCCAAGCGCCCCAATGGCAGGCAACTTATTGACACCCTGCTCGCTGCACCACCATTTGACCCGATTCAAATTCTGGATCCTGCCACCTTCCCCAACAGTGCACGTGAACATCGCAATCAGCGATTAATCAATGCCAGTTTGAACATCGATCATCCGTGGGTCAAAGGACGCTGGATTGGTGTGGAAACTTCACCACTCAAAGGCGTTAATTTGCGGGCTGATCCTTCGCGGCGTCAAGCGGCTGTGGACGGCTTTACACGACTGATACAAGCGATGGTTGCCATGCAGCTCTACGACCGTGATTCGCCGGATGCTAATCCCATGGAAGTGACGCTACTGCATGCGGAATCAGCTCATACAGCCGAGCTATTTGCCAGCACCCTACATGACAACAGCCAGATCGCTGATGCCACGATTAACAACGAACCCTTACGCATTAATACCGGTGCAGGACACGAACAATCGCAAATGAACGTGCATTTGTATCGTACCCAGCTGAACAATGACACGCCCTACCGAACCACGGTCGCTGTGTCCGGCCCGTATGTGGTGCAAATTGCAGGTGTTTTGCCAGCATCAACATCGGGTATTGCCAACAACGCAACAGCGATGGATGACTACGCCATCCGGGTATTGCTGAACCTGCAGTTAAATCGTTAGTAACACCGAAGTTCAGGCAAACACACTGCCGTTGTCAGAAAACCGCGTCTTCAGAAATTCCATCTGATCGGCCAGAACATCCCGATTGGACAGATAGAAAAACTCATAGCGATTAGGCGCAAACGGCACGGCTAACAACTCCATATTGGCTTGCTCTGGCGTTAGATTGCCCTTGCGATTATTGCATCGTCGACAGGCGGTTACGCAATTAGTCCATATATCTTTGCCGCCACGTGAGGTAGGGATGACGTGATCACGTGAGAGATCGCGTACGGGGAAATCAACGCCACAATACATGCAGATTTGCTGGTCACGGGCAAACAGCAAACCATTGCTAAGAGCCGGCGTGAATGCGTGTGTGTCTACGCGACCGTCGCAGGCAATAATGCTGGGTAATGCCAGTTCGGAGCGCACGCCAGAGTTGTTATAACCGCCACGTACGGTGTGAACGGTATCACCAATACTCCAGATGACCTGATCCTTGACAAGCAGAGTGGCGGTCTCCTGCCAGCTTAGCCAGGCGATTGGAGTACCAGCCTTGTTAAGGCGCAATACTTTGCTGTTCATGGTGCTGACTCGTTATTTTTCTCCTCATCGATTATCTTTGTATAACACATTGTCACCACAGGATTAACCCTGTAGGGGCAGAAAAATCCACAATCTGGGCCCGTGGAGATGCACTCGGTCATCGATTATCAGGGTCGCCGGGTACTTAGCCAGTTCCTAGAAATCCACCGGATTGCCGAGCCCATAAGCGTGCGTATAAACCGCCCTTGGCAATCAATTGCTCATGGGTTCCTGACTCAACGATGCGCCCATCATCCAGAACGATTAACTTATCCAGCGCGGCGATGGTGGACAATCGGTGCGCAACAGCCAGCACCGTTTTGTTTTGCATAAGCTGTGTCAGTTGCGCCTGAATCGAGGCTTCGACTTCCGAATCCAGAGCAGAGGTTGCCTCATCGAGTACCAGAATCGGGGCATCCTTGAGAATGACACGGGCAATAGCAATACGCTGACGTTGGCCGCCTGAGAGTTTCACACCACGCTCACCCACATAGGCCTCGAGCCCTCGTCGCCCTTGCGGGTCTGTCAATTCAGGGATAAAACCCATAGCTTCGGCCTGTTCAGAGGCCACCATAATTTCCTGATCGGTGGCATGGGCTTGTCCGTAGCGAATATTCTCTCGAATGGAGCGGTGCAACAGCGAGGTATCCTGGGTCACCACGGCGATGCAAGCGCGCAAGCTGTCCTGGGTAACATCGCGTATATTCTGACCATCAATCGTGATCTGCCCTTGGTCCAAGTCGTGAAAACGCATCAGCAAATTCACCAACGTTGATTTGCCAGCACCCGATTTACCGACCAGCCCCACCTTCTCACCCGGTTTGATCTCAAAGCTGCAGTCCTGCACAACCACACCATTCAGTGGTTGAATAGTCTCACTGTTGTGCGCTTTATTGCCATAGCCAAAACCGACTGCATCAAACACAACGTGTCCTTGGGTGATATTCAGTGGCCGCGCATGCTCACTATCGGCAATAGCCAGAGGCTGGGAAATGGTGTCTATGCCATTTTGCACCGTCCCAACATTTTCAAACAACGAGGTGATTGTGCGCAGCACCCAGCTGGACATCTGATTTAGCCGAATAACCAGACCATTGGCCACAGCGATCTCGCCCAGTGTGATTGATTCACTCATCCACAAGCCAATAGAGGCCGCGGCGGTACCGGCAATCAGCAAGGTATTTAGCACTGTCAGTGTGATCGTCATGCCCAGGATGGCACGCATCAACACCCGGAATGCATGAGTGTGACGACGCAAACCTTCACCGGCAAAGTCCTCTTCTATCGTATGGTGGGCAAACAGCTTTACCGACTGAATGTTCGTGTAGCTGTCTACGACACGCCCCATCAGCGCCGAGTTTTCTTCGGACAAGCGCGATGACTTGCGCCTAACCGGTGGCACCATAAACACAACAACCGCTAGATAGGCTAGAAACCACAGCGTAATCGGCCACAGCAACCACACGTTAATATCAACAAAGAACACAATGGTGCCCACCAGATAGATAACCAACATCCAAGCGCCATCGATGATGTTGAGGACTGCCTCGCGCACGGCATGACCAGTTTGCATAACCTTCTGCGCGATCCGCCCGGCAAAGTCGTTCTGAAAAAAAGATAAACTCTGACGCAGCACGTAGCGATGATTTTGCCAGCGCGTCGCATTAGCAAGGCCAGGAGCCAGTGCCAGGTTAATGATGGCCCGTGTGCTAAGCAGCGAGATCGGGCGTATACAGATGACCACCACTGCCATCCACAGTAGACTAACCGCGTGTGTGCTCAGGAATGCCGAACGATCCCCGTTGCCCATCCAATCCAGAATACGGCCCAGATAGATATAGACATAAAGCTCGCTGAGTGCAGCAACGCCGGAGAGCACAAGCGTGCACAGCAATACACCGCGTATTGGCCACAGATAGAAACAGAAAAAATCGAGCGTACCCGCCGGTGGCTTTGTTGCAGGCTGCGGCCGCAACGGGTCGATCAGAGATTCGAAATAGCGGAACACGGGCTTAGTCGATCCAACGACGGCCGCACAGGATATCCGAAAAACAGCGTTAAACTACATCCGAGCTAGACGGATTTACAACACAGTTTATTTAGGCGCTGTGGCCAACGCTGTGCGCGCCGGTACGCCCATTGATGAGCGATACAGGCGGATACGCTCCCATGCCCGGTTTGGCAGACGGAAAAGCTGCTTGGCCAATCGCGATATTGCTTGTGAACGTAATGTTTTGGCCGTATTTAAGTAGTAAGCGTACTCAGCAGCCGTGACGCTTTGTCTTTCTACGCTCATGTCTTGTGCCCTTGTCTAGTATGCTTATGCCTAGACGGATAGTATTAGTTGATTTTTAAATCACAATCCCTGATAAACTACAGTCAATTGTGAATAAACAGCACATATAAGCATGGATAAATACACGGAAATGCTGGTGTTTTCGAAAGCAGCCGATATGGGCAGCTTTTCGGCAGCAGCGCGCGAATTAGACCTGACACCATCAGCCGTTAGTAAGCTGATCACTCGGTTGGAAGATCGCCTCGGTGCTCGTTTGTTTCAGCGCACCACCCGCAAGTTGAGCATGACCGCCGAAGGCCATGCGTTTAATGATCGGTGCGGCGCTATCCTGGATGAAATTAAGCAGGCTGAAGATGCCGTTATGGCCTTGCACGACAAGGTCAGCGGCACGCTACGAGTCACAACCGTATCCGCTTTTGCGCGCCTGCAGATGATCAAGCTCATGCCCGAGTTCATGGCGATGTACCCAGAACTGCGTGTTGAACTGGAGCTTAGCGAACGCGAGGTGGATCTGGTGGGTGAAAGCGTCGATGTAGCACTGGTGCTCAGCGACGGACTAACCGATGAATCACTGGTTGCCCGGCGCCTGGCCGTCAACAAACGCGTTATCTGTGCAGCACCGGATTATCTGGCCAAACACGGTACGCCACAGACACCAGAAGATCTTTTGGAGCATAACTGCCTGACGCATTCAGCCATTCAGCACTTCAATGACTGGGAATTCTCAACCGATAACGGCATTCGTGTGCAACGGGTCAAGGGTAATTTCCACACCAATTCGGCCTCAGCGCTGCATGAGGCGGTTAAGGGCGGCATTGGCATTGCCCGGTTGGCCACCTATGTTGTGCAGCCATCCATAGAGTCCGGCCTGGTTATTCCGCTGCTACAAGAACATGCCGTTGATACCTCCAGTATCCAGTTGGTATACCCGCATCGTCGTCACCTGAGTAACAAGGTACGGGTGTTCACTGACTTCATGGTTGGCAAGTTCACGCCTAACCCGCCGTGGGAACGCAGGGACTGAACCTGATTCGAATACCGGCGAGCACTTAACTTATAAGGCCTGCTCGCCCTCTTCGCCTGTTCTTATTCGAATGACTCTATCTACCGAGTCAACGAAAATCTTGCCATCACCGATCTTGCCAGTATTGGCTGCACGGATAATGCCTTCAATGCAGGCATCCAGAATGCTTTCACTGACGACGACTTCAATTTTCATTTTGGGGATAAAGTCGATGACGTATTCGGCCCCACGGTACAGTTCGGTGTGCCCTTTCTGACGACCAAACCCTTTAACCTCTGTCACGGTGATACCCGCCACCCCGGCTGCGGCCAGTTCTTCCCTAACCGCATCCAGTTTAAATGGCTTGATAATCGCAGTAATTCTTTTCATATTCACACCTTCTCAGTAGAGCGGGTTCAATCAGTTCTTGTTGGTTATCGAGAGGTTGAAGAGATCTTGTGGATACTCAAATCAGCCCCATTGAATTCTTCCTCTTCGCTCAGGCGGATACCCACCAGCGCCTTCAGAACACCATAGACAGCAAATCCACCCAAGGTGGCAACGCTTATACCGGCCAGCGTACCAATGATCTGACTGACCAGGCTAACCTGACCCAGTCCACCGAATAGTTCACTGCCAAAGATACCTGCTGCAATACCGCCCCAGGCACCGCACAGACCGTGCAAAGGCCAGACACCCAGTACATCATCAATACGCCAGCGATTCTGGGCCAACTTAAAGGTCACGACAAATAGAACACCCGCAATAGCACCCACGACCAAAGAGCCGACCGGGTGCATGATATCGGAGCCGGCGCACACCGCTACCAACCCTGCCAGCGGTCCATTGTGTAAAAAGCCTGGGTCCGCGCGACCGGCCATTAGCGCGGCAATAGCACCACCGGCCATGGCCATCAGTGAATTCATGGCAACCAAACCACTAATACCCTCAACGCTTTGCGCGGACATAACGTTAAAACCAAACCAGCCTACCGTTAGAATCCACGCACCTAACGCAAGGAACGGAATACTACTGGGTGCAAAGTTACTACTGGCTGCACCGCTGCGGTTGTATCGCCCCTGCCGGGCACCCAGCATAATCACAGCACCCAACGCCAGCCAACCACCCATGGCGTGCACCACGACAGAACCAGCAAAATCATGAAAAGCGAAACCGGTGGTGGATTCAAGCCAGGCCTGAAACCCGAGATTGCCATTCCAGATGAGTCCTTCAAAGAACGGGTAGATCAGAGCGACAATAATAATAGAGGCTGCAATTTGCGGATAAAAACGCGCACGCTCTGCAATTCCGCCAGAAATGATCGCCGGAATGGCTGCGGCAAACGTCAGTAGAAAAAAGAATTTGACCAGTGCAAAACCATTGTTTATGGCAAGCTCAGAGGCTGGTGCTAAAAAATCGATACCGTAGGCCAGTGGGTAACCGATGAAAAAATAAGCCACTGTGCACACCGCGAAGTCGGAAAATATTTTAACCAGTGCATTAACCTGATTTTTCTCGCGTACCGTGCCCACCTCCAGAAAGGCGAACCCGGCGTGCATGAACAGCACCAGGATAGCACCCAGCAGCACAAACATAACATCACTACCGACTTGCAATGACTCCATTTTGTTTCTCAACTCGCCAAAAAGCGCTAATCATAGCAAGCCACCAGCCGGTTCGCATCGGTTACCCACATTAGCCAGCAACACACGCTCCAGAGAATGTAATAGGTTGATCAGTTGATCGACCTGCTGGTCTATATCAGTCAATTCACGATCCAGCTCGTGGCCAGTCACACCGGCAGCCAGTCGCTGAACAAATCGTTGGCCACTGGCATGCAGGTGACGCAGCGGTTTTTCAATCTGCACAAACTGAGGCAGCGATAACAACGCTTGACCTATGCCGAAGTACCATGTCCCGATTCGCGACTCTGTTACTTTGTCGTGCAGCTCGGGATCGATCACCGACTCCAACGCTACACCGTCCCCGACACGTGCGCAGAAAGCTGCATCAATCAGCCCTTTTCTGAAGCGTATTAGATTTAAACACATTTGGTGTACACGCCCGATCTGCGAGCCGTTAAAGTCATGCCGCGAAGACACAAAGCTGACAAAGTCATCCAATGACATGGGGCGAGCAATGAAGTAGCCCTGGGCCTCTTCACAACCGTAGGCGATCAAAAAATTGTATGCAGCCTCGGACTCGATACCCTCTGCTACCGAGGTCATACCCAACTCACGAGCCATCGAAATCGTTGATCGCACAACATCCAAATTGCGTCTTGAAGTTGCCATACGTCTGACCACACCCTGATCAAGCTTGAGCGCATCAAAAGGTAACTGGCTGAGTCGATCAATGGACGAATAGCCCGTGCCAAAATCGTCCATTAGAATTTTAATGCCCATCTGTTTCAAACGGACCAGATCGTCATACACACGATCAACATTACTCATCACCGCACTTTCAGTAATTTCTATCTGCAAATCACGCGCGTTAATCGTACCGGCTTTCAATAGTTCACCAATACGCTGACTAATAGTACGAGTTGCCAGATCGTTGGGTGCAACGTTCATTGACAGAGACATGGCTCGGCGCCCTCGTCCAGTGGCTACAACCGGCTGTGCAACATCAGACAACACTGATGTAATAGGCGCTGAACACGCAACAGCCATCTTTGACGTGTGTTGTCTCAGTTCGAGGCTAGCCGCAATCACCTGATCCAGCAACTTCAGCGTCAAGTCGTGAAGCAGGCCACTTTCCTCTGCCAACGGCAGGAATTCATCGGGCGATACGATTTCTTGACTGCCATCTTCCCAACGCACCAGCGCTTCAGCACCCACTACCTCACCACGTGACAAGCACACCTTGGGTTGGTAGTAGAGCACCAGCTCGTCATTGTGCATCGCGCGTTCTAGCGCCTCGCGCGTTAGCGGGCTGTTGACCACTGGACTGTTTTCTCTAAGATCAACTGGCGCTCACAAGCCTGAAATATTCATCGGTCGCCAGCGACACATCAACGGCGGTAAGCTTTTAAAAACCGTGACTGTAACGCATCGTTAACCGACAGACTGGCGGGGCCTGCGGCAATCCAATCTCGTTCGAGCTTATCCAACAATTGCTTTGCATCATCCAGCCCAGCCGATGTCATACCTTCCTGCAGATGTTGCAACTGGTACTGCATACGCCTGGATTTATCTTCAGGCGGGGTGTCAACACCAGCAGCGACTTCCATTCGAATCAGCAGCTCGCGACGTTGCTCCTCATTCGCTGCATAGTCTGGTGTGGTCTTATTATTTATATGGCCCAACGCATCGTCCCGTCGCTTTTGTAACAGTGCGCCAATGTCAGGTGCAACACGAACCTCAGTTGCATCCCAAGCGTGAGTGACATCATCCACCAGTGTGTCCGCCACGGAATCGGGTTGTTCAACTGCTCGTTCAAGCTGTTCACACAGACTCACCAAACGGCGACGCTCTTCCAGATCTGCCCGTACACGTTTACGTGATGCATTTTCCTGGACGCGAGAACAGGCATCCAAGGCTTGACGGAAATCACGCAACAAAAATTTCTTGTCTCGTTCTGGGAATTCGGCCAGAGCCTGAAACTCTGTTGACAGTCCCTGCACGTCTGATTCATCCAATGAATTGCTTCGCGATAACTGTTTGAGCCGCTTGATGATGTCCTTGGCACGGAATACATGTTCAAGCCCCGCTCGTTGTTTCTGGCGCTCAATTTGGTGCTGGTGTTTGAATATAGTCCCCAGGTGGCCATTGAATACCTCCCACAAGGCCTGATCTTCCTTACGTCGCATGATGCCGACCAGTTTCCAGGCACTGAGCAGGCTCTTGGCTTGGTTGGCCGAATGCTGGGTGATTTCACCCTCCGCCAGCGCAGCTACTTTCTCTACCAGTGCTTGTTTGGCCGCCGCGTTAGCATCGTACTGTTCAGCCAGAGCAGTCTCGAAGGGTTTCAGTGCCGCTGAAAACCGAGCCTCTAATGCCTTATCCGGTTTTCTATCGGGTACGCGATTCTTTGACCAGTCGCGCTTAGCGTTATTGACCTGTCGCACCACCGCTTTCCAATCAGGGTCAGAGGCCAGAGCCTCGTGTTTTGCCTCCAACGCCTCACACAGTTTTGCTTTGGCATCAAGCTTTTCCTGACGCTCTCGCTGTTTATTATCAAACCACTCTTTGCAGGGCCCGTAAGCGGTATCGCCAGCGGTTTTAAAGCGGGACCATAAATCATTAGATGCACGACTCACACCCATCGCCTTCCAGGCGCTTTGCAACTCGCGAACTTCCTTGGCTAACGCCTCAGGCGAAAGTTCTTTGGCGGGCAAGGCTTCCATGGCGTCGCACAAAGCTTCTAGTTTGGGTCGGGCGGCGAAGTCCTGCCAATCAGCCATTTCGGCCAGCTGCTGCTCAGCGCGCACCAGCTTATCGCCCAGGCTTGAGCGTTCTCCAGGCTCCATGGCATCCAGTTTTTTCTGCAACCGGCGCAACATACTATTCGCCGGCCCCCACTTGCCTTCCTTGACAATACCGGACAAGGCCGCGAATTGCCGATGTGTCGCTTTGATACGGTCGCTGGATTCTTGTGTTGCCTTGCCAAGCCTGTCTTTCAGAACGCTCAGATGCTCGGCAAGCTGTTGCACATAAACCTGCTGCGACATGTCAATACCGGGTAACAACGAGGTGACATCGACCAGCGCTGAAACCCGCTTAATACGCGCCTTCAGGGCACCAGGTCGAGCCTTGTTAAGCTCATACGGCGGATCAAACAAAACAACCACAGATTGACCATAAGCAAGCACATTAGCCGCAGCGGTGGAGGCAGATAACGTTGCGTCCGAACTCACCTGAGCTTGTAATGATTCCAATGCCGCCGGTAATGAAGATATTGAGTGCGGCGCTAGCTGTGGCAACACCACGTCCAACGCCGGGTCTTCAACCCGAGGCACCGGCTCTGCGGAGGCCTCGCTCACATCAGCTGTAGTATTCGCTTGGGTAGATTCTACATCGGGTGCTGGGCTGTTCGATGATTGAATGCCTGCACGGTCGGCTACTGATGCCTCCCCACGCTCGAGTGCTTCGTTGCTGTTTTTTTCCGCGTGGGCCGCGGTGTATTGGTCAAGTTTGCTTTGCGCGCTGGCAACAGCTTTGGCAAATTCAGCCTCATGTTCAGCCGTATCCTGAACATCAAATGAGGCCCATTTTTCACGTACTGCCTGCAAACGCCCGCCGTGTTGTGGTGTCCAAATGCCTTCATTTAAACCACGGACCGCTTTCAGTGTCGTGTTGATAGCATGACCCTTGGCTATCAGTGCAGCCTCTGCAGCGGCTTCCGCATCCAGCCGCTGTTGCAATTGTTTCGCTACAACTTTGTCGCGAGAACGCACAGCTGTCAGTGCTGTGCGCAATGCATCGTGTTGAGACAGGCGCATGGCTGCTGCCAGGCGGGTATCGTGAAAACGCGACTGTTGGACCACAACAACCAGTGAAGCCTCTTCTTCTATCGCGTTTAAAGCCATTTCACGTTGTTCGGGCACTGCTGCGTGTGCGGCGATCGGAATTGCCAACCGATTGGCATGCGAGCTGAGCAGTGCACGCACCGCAATATCGCTGATGGCACCATCATTGAGTTTGAGAATTAACCGGGCCTCGGCCGCCTCAGCAATGGCCTGGGCATCATCACCATTGGTATTGAGCAACTCACGCAGCGTATTCAGTTCATCAAGCTTACCAATCGCCGCAATACGAACGCTCAAGTCCTCGTCGTTACGAGCCAATTGCGCCAGCGTTTCTTGAGCTTGTTCGTCACTGACATCCAGATCGTCAATGAATCCGAGGCGGACATGGGAATCCTTGTGCTGATGTGCAGCTGTTTTGAGAAAATTTTTCACACTCGATACGCGCGCAAGTTCAACAGACCGGATAGGTGGACGCAGTATAACAACTGTCCTTGCTTGTCACCTGCCAACACTGAGTCAACCGCCGACAGCACAGCATTATGCAAGGAAAATCGAGCCCTAACCGGGACAGACGCCAGACTGATGGTCTGGGTGAAGCGATAGAAGGTGAGAGCGGGAACATTAGCGTCCCAACCCGACTCTACCTCTATGCCGCCTGCAAGCAACTGACGACTTCGACGCCACTACCTATTCAATTTTGTGCAGCATTGCCCAAAAACACCCAAGCAGCTGAGGTTTCTACCACGGGCACACCTGTAGCGGGGCACAGCCGGATTGGCGAGCGTCCTTCCAATCCTGGTAATCTACAGTCAAGATTTGGATCATCAAACAAAGCTGTTCTGCTTCCCACCAAAATACCAATTTCATTTGTTTTCAGAGCCCATGCCAGGCGATGTTTGCTTTGGAGAACACGCAGGTGAAAGTTTCTCAGCGAGGACGCCCCTCTAT